>DAOVHV010000093.1 GCA_030671645.1 bacterium
CGTTACCAGCGGATTGATGGCGTTTCGAACGGCGTGTTTGTACACCACGACCCGCTCTTTCAGGCCCTTGGCGCGAGCCGTCTGCACGTAGGGGAGGGACAACGTATCGAGTAAGTTACCTCGCATCAAGCGGATGAGGCCCGCCATGCCTGACGTACCGATCACGAGCCACACAGGCCACAAGTGCCACATGATGTTGACGATCTTGGCCCAGCTCAACGGAGCACCGTAAAGGTGCAAGTCCATGACGCCACCCACGGTTAATCCATGATCCCCCACCCTAAATACAACGACGAGGAGCCACAACAGAACCAATGCGAAAAAGAAGTTGGGTATCGAAAGACCAAGGAAACCGAAGAATGTGACGATGTGGTCGCTCGGTTTGTATTGGTGGGTCGCCGAATAAATACCGATTGGAATGGCAAACAAATATTGCAGGAACAGCGTTGTGACTGCGATGAAGACGGTCCATTGCAGCCGATTGCCCATGAACAGGGTTTTGTACACAGGCATTTTCGTGTCAAATGACATGCCGAAATCGCCGTGCATGACAATGTTCTTCAGCCAATATCCATACTGAACGATGAAGGGTCGATCCAGGCCGAACCGATCGATCTGCTGCTGCAATGTCTCTTCCGTGATCTGGGGATTCAGTCGGGCCAGAGTGAGATAGTCACCCGGCATAATCTTGATCAGCGTAAACGAGATTAGCGATACGATAAGAAGCAACGGTAACATATAGAGCGTGCGGCGAATGATGTAAGTAAGCATGCCAGCCTTCTGGGAATGAAGAGCGTGAGATGCGGCACGAGGTGCCGCATCTCACGGTTTAGTCAGTGATTACAGCAGTCGCTTGTCAAAACAGATTTCGGTCAACAATCCATTGGCACCACCAGGGGTGGACGTCGGGCTCGCCTTGTATGCGTTTCCGACATGGTCGTAGTACGCATACTGGAACGAGGCGACTACCAAGTAGATGTAGCCGAGCTGATGTGAAAGGAGCTGCTGATATTCGACGTAGTAATCAAAGGCTGCATCCAAATCGAACGTACCTGCACCAAGAGCAAGCAGCTCATCGATGCGTAGGTCGATTTCGTCCGGCTCGTCGCACGCCGAGAAACGATAGGCGTGGAGTCCGCCGCACGAGCGATAGACGTTCGATCCGCCGTTCGGCTCGTCGCCACCGGTCAGACCCAACTGGATGAAGTCGCCCGAAGAACCGAACAGGCGGTCGACCAGCGTGTTGAAGTCGACAATCTGGAAGGTTGCGTTCAGGCCGACGGCTCGCCAGTCATCCTGGAGGATCAAGCAGTAGCCAACGCGGAGGGTATTGTCGTTTGCGTTGAGTTCGATCGTAAGCGGATCGCCGCTCGGGAGATCACGCCATCCGTCGCCATCCTGGTCGATAACACCCAGGTCGTCAAGGATGCCCGCGGCTTTCGCCGGATCATACTCGAACATGACAGCGTTGTTTTCGGTGATCGGACCACCATAGAAGTCACGGCCGGCGTAGAACGGGGACGGAACGGAAACCGGGCTCCACTGAGGGCCGCCCAATCCGTTGAGCACGTTCCGAACCATCGTCTCTTTATCGATGGTGTGGGCCAGTGCTTCGCGGAAGTTCACGTTGCGGAAGAGCTCACGCTTCTCAGCATCCGTACCTCCGGCCAATCCGATGTCCTGGTTGGGCATGAACCATGTGGTCCCGTAGCCGGGCTGGTCGGTGATCAGAACCTGGAAACCTCTGGTCGCACCTTCAGGAAGAAGGATGGCGATGTCTTCCGGACGGAGGCCATACACGTCGGTCTCACCGTTGCGGAACTTCAGCATCGAAACGTCCTGGTTGGTCACGATCGCGGAGATAACCGTGTCGTAGTAGGGAAGCTGAGTACCGGCCGGGTCGTAACCGTAATAGTAGGGGTTACGCACCATAGTGACGCTTACGTTCGGCTGGTAGTCCGAGACAATCCAGGGACCGTTTCCGACCAATTCGGTCAGAGGGGTATCCAGCGTCCACGCCTCGTTGAACGTACCGACTGGGACTGCCGGATTCAGCTTGTGCACATACTGTGCTAGTACATGCTTCGGCATAATGTTGAATCCCAGGGAGTTCAGAGCGGGACGGAAGATGACACTCATCGTGAACGAAACGGTATTGACGTCAACCTTTTCGCACACGGGATAAGTATCGTCAGGAAGTAGCTGACCGTCGCGCGTGTTACAGTCGACATCCTCGTTCAGGATAAGGTCGTTGTACGTAAACACGACATCGTCAGCCGTAATCGGCGTACCGTCCGACCACTTGATGCCTTCGCGGAGGTGGAAGGTGATGACCAAGCCGTCATCGGAAATCTCCCAGCTCTTGGCGAGGTCAGGCACGATGGCACCCGAGATGTGGTCAAGGTTGACCAATCCGCGGTGCATTCGGTTCGTGAACCAAGTCGTGCTCGTCTCGTGAGCGGTGTGGTTGTTCCAACCCTTGGGGTCTTCGATGTTTGAGATCGTAATCGTTCCACCTTGGACACCAAGCTCCATGCCTTCATACACGGTTCCTGTTGCACCGATAGGGATAATCAGCGCATCCGCGGGCTGGGTGTCATAACCCTGCCCGAAAACGGCCAGTGATGTGAAAACGAGTAGGCCCGCCAAAATCAGCGCGTTCTTCATATGAGAACCTCCTCCTTATCGCCCTTTACAGGCTATACAGGTACGTCAGGAAACCCTGATAGGCAAGTGCCAATCCCGGGGATACCAACGTAACGCCAAGAATCGCAGCTTCGACCTGAGCAATCGTCAGATCGGAACCCAGAATCCAGTAAGTTGTGAGTGCCGTTACCGCGGAGATCTGTAGTCCGAGCGAGTCTCCATCGACAAGGGCGAGAAGCTCGGCTTCGGTCTTCTGTCCCACCGGGGAACCCGGGCCGTAGAAGCCGCCAAGAAGTCTCCCGAGAGCTATGATGACCTTGTCACCAAGGTCAACCACGACTACCACGTCAGTAGCTGCCAGCTTAGCGATATCAGCGGCATCTAGCAGATTGTAGCTGGGGGGATCGTCCGGATTGGCAGCGTCAATGTTTGCGTCCAGAGTAACCTGAGCCGCAGCGATAACTGCTTCTACGGTCGCAGGCTTCTTATAGCTACCCCTATTTCTGAAGACAAATGCGTCCGCTGCACCCTCGTTGCCAGCGGCAGCCAATGTGAGGAGTTCCAGATTGTTATACACATCCTTACCAGTGACGACATCCACCGCTAGGTAAGGTACGAGTTCTCCACTGAGCTTGTACAACGCTCGATCGGCGGCTAGCCGGATTCCAGGCGTCAGGCCTTTGGCTGCAAGGTCCGTCAGCTCCTCCACAGTGTAGTCGGCGATGTATTGATCAACCAGATTCAAGCCAGCTGCATTGCTGATTTCCTCGATCAGTTCGTCGGCAACGATGCCGTTAAGATCGACGGCCATGCCCAGAAGCGAGAAAAGTGCAACCACGCAAGATGCTAGTCCTAGTGCCCGAAGGCAATTACGCTTCATTATTTAACCTCCTTGTGCCCTTGCCTAATTGGAGTTTGGTTCGCGTAGTTCCTCTTGTAAACCACCTCCTAGGCCAGAGCTGTCTCTATGTGGAAAGGCGCGCTCGCTTAAGTTTCCATTATACGGATCTGCCTTGAGCTGTCAATTCTGGGAGTTTTCATTACTCGCAATTTAGCACCGATTCAATCAGTTCCGTTTCAATCTGAGTCCGAGATGTGTTCAGGAAGTTGGCGAATGCGGTATCCAAAGAGAGACCACCCCCAACTCTTGCAGTGGCGAGCCAAAGGTCGCGTATCACTTCAACTCCATATGTGTCGATGACGAATTGAATCATGAGTCCCGTTTGCACTTCGAGCATTCGATTCGGAACCCCTCCGAATCCTAATCTCCAGAGAGGTATCCATTCACCAGCATGGAGGCTTTCGCAACCGCGTTCCACTAGTTCCTCGCGATCGATCGTAAGAACAGCGGTCAGTCCGCGGCGAAGCAAGTTGGAGGCCGTTTCCTTCTTCATCACGAATGCTGGCAACGCAACAACAAACGCTTCAACAATGCTGTCCTGTGAACTGATGTGCCACATTGTTCTGTGGGTACTGACAACGGGAATCACCAACGGCCCTTGTTCCCGATCTTCATCCGTTTCGTAGTAGAATACGGTAATGTGCGACGGCAATTCGCTTTCGTGAAACTCAAACGCTTCAGTGACCCATTCGTAGGCCGCTTGTACCTGCTGAAGAACCTCGGAGAGGTCTTCTTCGGTTCCATCTCCCAAGATCGTGAACGAACCATCGGTGACTTGTTGCCAGCCGTCGTAGGCATCCACCCAGTCCACAAGCGTTCTGGTCACAGAGGAGTCAGCTGCATTCGCAAAACGGCCGGCTGTTTCGAAATTCCCCACAGCTAGTTGGGTTCGAACGGCCAATATGCTTTCAGAGCCGGATAAGGAACGCGAGCTCCAAGTTTGGGTAATATTCGCAGCAGTTTCGATTTCACCGGCTTCATACAAGAATCGGGCCTGGTAGTATTCAAACCCGTCCTCAGTAACACCACTCTCACGGGCTGCTACCAGCCAATCGCCGGCCAGATCCGTCAGCGGGCCACAAGCGAGTCGTGCGATCAGGGCTTCAGTGGTTCCCGGTCCCCAGATCTCTCGAAATCCCTGCAAACCCCCACTGCATTCAATCAAGTACTGAACAAGCGATGCCGCTTGCAACTCTGAGATGTCATATCCAGATGATTCGTTTTCAAAAGCGGACAACATGGCTTTGAATTCCCCCAGACCTTCAATGGTGCCAATGGCAAGGCGCTGCGAAAAGGGAGATTGATAGCGCTGATAAAGGGTTTCTTCGAATGCGTTCGCAGCCTCCAAACGGATTAGGTCTTGAAGCGAATGAAGGAGTCTGGAAGGCGCGGCGGCAAGAGGTGTATGGAAATTTCGTTCGGGGAACGAAACACCAAGGAGCATTCCCCGATATAACAACTGCGAACTACATCGCCCCCACCCGAATGCAAGCACCAACTCACCCAAGCGTGAATACGGATCCTCACCGTAGACTAGATCGATGACAG
>DAOVHV010000022.1 GCA_030671645.1 bacterium
CCCTCGAAATGGTTCGAGTGGGCGCTGTCCAAGTACTACGGCGTGAAGTAGAAACTAGAAAGGAAGACAAAGTGGACCTGTTTGAGAAATGCCGGGGGTTCTATTCCGATCCCGCCGTCGCCGAGAGCATGGGTTTCCCTGCTAATCCTCAGCGAGCCAAGGAGATGGGACTCTATCCGTTCTTTATCCCATTGGATCATGCCGAGGGAACCGAGATCGTTATCGGCGAACGCCGGTTAATCATGCTTGGCTCCAACAACTACCTTGGCTTGACCATGCATCCCGCTGTTCGGAATGCAGCGGAAGCCGCCATTCGCGAATTCGGAACGAGTTGCACGGGGTCGCGATTCCTCAATGGTACATTGATCCTTCACTGCGAGCTTGAGAAGCGGCTGGCCGCCTTCTTGGGGAAGGAAGAAGCACTCGTATTCAGTACCGGGTATCAGACGAACCTTGGCGTGTTGTCGGCGCTGATCGGACGCAACGACTTCGTGATTTGTGATAAGGAGAATCACGCATCCATTGTGGACGGATGCCAGCTCTCCCTAGGACGGATGCGCCGCTATCGCCACAACGACATGGAGAACTTGGAACGGGTCCTGAATGCATGTCCTGATAATGCCGGTAAGCTGCTGGCTACCGACGGCGTGTTCAGCATGAGCGGTGAAATCGCACCGCTTCCGGAGATTGTCTCACTGTGTGAAAAGACCGGGACGCGGTTACTGGTCGACGATGCCCACGGTATGGGTGTTGTCGGATCCGGGCGTGGCACGGCACACCTCCATGGCGTAGAGGATCGAGTGGATCTGCTGATGGGAACATTCAGCAAATCGCTGGCTTCCATCGGCGGGTACATCGCGGGTGAGACTACAACCATCCATTGGATTCGGCACTTAGCACGATCCTTGATTTTCAGTGCCAGTCTTCCGGCTCCCAACGTTGCCGCCGCACTGGCGGCGTTGGACATCATCGAGAAGGAACCGGAACGGGTGGATCAGGTCAATGCGGTAGCCGATCGCTTGCGAAATGGGCTTCGGGAATTGGGATTCGACGTGGGGGGCAGTGCTACGCCAATCATCCCCGTGTTCATTGGGGATTCGATGAACGCGCTCAAGGCATGGCGATTCTTGTATGATGCAGGGCTCTATGTGAATGTGGCCATTCCTCCTGCTGTTCCTCCTGGACAATCGCTTCTTCGAACCAGCGTGATGGCCACGCACACGGACGAGCAAATCGAGAAGGTACTTGAGGCGTTTGCTGCGTTGGGAGAAACCACAGGATTGGTCGAATAGCCGATGTTCAGGATATGTGCAGGCAGTGCTGGAAGATTGTAGAGTTTGAGCGGGGCAATCAGCTGAAGTCTGTGCCGGCCGCTTCACCGGCCCGTTTTCCGGTGACGAATGCCCACAAGAAGTTGTTGCCTCCGATAGGTCCGAAGGCGTCGAGCATTTCGCCGCAGAAATAGAGATTGGAAACCCGTTTACTCTGCATCGTTTTGGGGTCGACCTCACCCAAATGGACGCCGCCGCCGGTGACTTCGGCAGCATTGAACCCGTCATTGCGAGTGATCGGAAGAGGGTAGTTCGTCAGCGTTCGGATGAGCTGTTCGCGGCGATCCTTTTCCAACGTCGCCACCCGTGCGTCGAACAACGAAATCTCTTCTAGTAGTTGATCGGCCAACCGATCGGGCATTTCGTGAGTGAGAACGCCGCGAACCGTTTTCTTGCCTTGGGTCAACAGCGTTTGCCATTCTTCTTCTGTGCGATCCGTCCAGGCGACGAAAACCTGAACCTGCTGACGGTGCTGCCGTGCGCGTGACACTACATGACTGGTGTTCAGAATAGCTGGTCCGCTGTAGCCGCGGTGCGTGAACAGGAATCCGCCTCGCGAACTGGCCTGCTCGGTTTCCGATCTAGCTGTCACAGTCACTGTAATGGAGATACCGGCCAAATTGCGATGGGACGACCGTGCTCCAATCAACGTGGTCAGAGCCGGGTATGGCGGGACGATTTGATGCTCGCGCGAACGCGCGATGTCCAAACCCGAACCGTCGCTCCCCGTTTGCGGATAGGACAGTCCACCGCAAGCAAGAACGGCACGGGTTCCGCGAATCGTTATCTTTTGCGGAGACGTGAGAAAGAATGGATCACTGCCGTTGAAACGGACAAGGTGGAACGATTGCTTGATCTTCACTCCCGCACGTTTTGCGGCCTCGAACAAGCCACTGCGCGCCGCCTTGCCGCCTCCCGAAACATGTAACTTCCCAGTGGCGGAATCGGTCTTGATCTTCAATCCGATGTCCGCTTCGAGGAAGGCGCGCACATCGGCCAGCGGCCACGAGAGCAAGATGTTGCGCAAGGTATAGGAAGACGAATCCGTTATGTAGGACGCCGGATCGACGGTAGTCGGCAGGATGTTGCAGCGGCCGCCGCCGGACAGCAGCAGCTTCTGACCCGGATCGGGCATGCGATCCAACAGCACGGTGAGTGCTCCCTGCCTGGCGGCAAAGATGGCCGCGGTCAACCCGGCCGGGCCTGCACCCACTACGGCAACGTCATACAGTACCGATTCGGACATGTCGAGAGGATAGCTCCATTCCACCGGAACAACCAGAAAGGCCCCTCGCTCAAGCGAACGAGGGGCCCGCGATGATTCAGATCAGATTTATTGGCCGAGCATGCTTTCGAGGTACCTCAAGTAATCGGAGTCACTCGATAAGACGATGCGTGTGTTCGTGGCTAAAGCAATTTTGTAGGATTCCAGCGTTCGCCAGAAGCGATAGAAATCGGGATCCTGGTTGTAGGCCCCGGCATAGATCTCGAGAGCCTGGGCGTCGCCTTCACCGCGCACTTTCTCAGCGTCTTTCTGCGCCTCGGCGAGGATGATCACAACTTCCTTGTCGGCGTTGGACGTGATCTGCCGCGCCTGTTCTTCACCTTCGGCACGGAGCTGAGCAGCGATTCGTTCGCGCTCGGACCGCATGCGTGAGAACACGGCCTGCTCGATTTCCGACGGTAAGTCGGCGCGCTTGATGCGAACGTCGATCAAGAAAATGCCGAAACCGTCGAGTAGCTTGGCACGGCTCAGTTCAGTGACTTCACGAAGATACTCAATGCGCTCCGCTGACACGATTTCGTCGAGCGTGTGCTTGGCAAGGATATTGCGCAAATCCGAGTACACGATTTCGTCGATCTTCGATTGGCCTCCGACCAGTCGTCCACCCGTTGTTTCCACGAAGCGCTGCGGATCGTCGATGCGCCAGATGGCGTAATTGTCGATCACCAATCGCTTCTGATCGTACGTCAACACCTCTTGCGGGTGAATGTCGTAGTTGAGAATCCGGTCTTCCAGATAAGTGACGGACTGAATGAACGGGATCTTCGAATAGAGGCCCGGCGACTCGACGATGCGAACGATCTCGCCGAACTGAATCACAACGGCTTTTCTGGTTTCGTCGACCGTAAACGTAAACAGGTTGAATGCGATCACGGCGATCAGAACGATTCCAACAAAAATAGCGAGGGACCTCATTATCGATCACCTCCCATGGAATCGAGATTGAGGAGTTTTAGCAACCCGTCCTCTTGTCCCGACAGAATGATCTTGTCCATGCCGGGAAGAATCTCTTCCATCGTTTCGATGTACATGCGCGTTAGCGTTACTTCCTCGCCCAGTTCGTACTTGGCCAACACCTCGACGAAGCGTGCGACATCGCCTTCGGAGCCCTTGATGCGAGCTTGCTTGTAGGCTTCGGCTTGGTTGCCGATTTCCTGTGCCTGGCCGCGAGCACGCGGGACGAGGTCAAGGGCGTAGCGGTCGGCTTGGTTGATCAGTTTTTCCTTGTCCTGGCGCGCGCTGTTCACGTCGTCAAAGGCGGAGATAACCTCCTTGGGAGGCTTGACATCCTGCAACTGAACATTGGCGATGAGAATCCCCGTATCATAGGCATCGAGCAGTTCCTGAAGCGCGAGCCTCGAGTCTATTCCAATGGTGTCTCGTTGCTCCGTTAACGTTTCGTCCAGCGACCTGGTGGCCACCTGTTCGCGAAGTATCGCCTCGGCGGCTTGTTTCACGATGGAGGCCGCATCGATGAGATTGAATGCGAACAGCGAGGAATCCTTCACGCGGTATTGCACAACCATTTCCACGTGGGCGATGTTTCCGTCCCCGGTCAACATCAAGGCCTCGGTTTCGATAGTTTGGTAGCGCGGATTCGGCGCCGGTGATATAGTGCGGAATCCGATTTCCGCCTTTCGAACTTCAAGTGTATTGACGACGACGACGCTCTCGAACGGGGTCGGCAGATGATAATGAAGACCCGGATCGACCGTTCGTACGTACTGTCCAAACCGCTTTACGAGCCCTTCCTCAGACGGGCTGATGGTGTAGATGCCGCTGGCCAGGTAAATGGCGACGATCAGGACGATCGCGATCCATCCAACCCAGCCGGGAAGGCCGCGCAGAGTAACCTGCCTTTGTCCTTCCTCTTGCTGTGCATCGGGGTCAAGCAGACGATCAATGAATTTCGCCATATCCTCCCTCCTCTTTGTTCCATTTCTCTGGAGCAGGAGGCATTGTTCAATACTCCTAGCTCCTATGAAACGCATTATACGCTAGAGAACCGATTTATCCTGATCGGGTCAAGTTGCCAGTTGCTTGCCGTAGACCGGCTGGGTAGGCTGAGGGAGTTTCTGCATCAGGAGGATTCATGAACTCGTTCAAGAAAGCGGCTTCTCAACCGCCGGTCACGCGCCGAACCGATCATGTCGATCGTCTGCATGAGGTGGACGTTCCCGATCCTTATCGGTGGCTCGAAGACGTCGATTCACCGGACATCAAGACGTGGATTTGTGCGCAGAACGAGCACACGCAGTCGGTGCTCTCGAACGTTTCCTTCGGGAAGAAACTGCGCGAACGAGTGGGAGCGCTTTCATCCTACGAAATCGTAGGGATGCCGAAGGGTGCCGGCAACCGGCTCTTCTTCACACTGCAAATGCCTGAAGCGAAGCAACCGTCGCTTGTCTGGACCGAACTAGGCGGTGACGAAATCCATTGCCTGCTGGATCCGGAAACCCTGGCTACGGATGCAACCGTTTCCATTGAAGGATTTGATCCGAGCCCCAGCGGACGGTACTTGGCGTACGGGCTGTCGGCGGCCGGCTCGGATTGGCAAAAGTGGTACATCATGGACGTGGACACGGGCCGGCGTCTGGAGGACGAACTGCATTGGATTCGCTTCACCTTTGCCAGTTGGCGCGAGGACGAATCGGGATTCTTCTACTCGGGATCGGAACCGCCGCCGCCCGAAGAGGTTTATAAGGCGCCGGTGACCAAGCGTAGCATTCGCTTTCATCACCTTGGCGAAGCCCAGGCAAACGATGCCATCGTCTACGATCGCCAAGACGAGCCGGAATGGATGTCGTTCGGACGCGTTACGTTGGACGATCGCTATCTCGTGATCACCATACAAAAGGGAACGCATCGCCGGAATCGCGTTTGTGTGCTGGATTTAACGAATCCGGACGATGCCCCACTGGAACTGGTTCCGGAATTCGAATCTGCTTTCACCTATCTTGGTAAGGATGGCGATCGATTGTTCTTCTGGACAAACAACGACGCACCGTTCGGTCGCATCGTGGCCATCGATCTCAGTGCGCCCGATCGAGAAAGCTGGCAGGAGGTCGTCGCTGAATCCGACGGTGTCATCACGATGGCCGCATACATACATGGGTGTTTTGTGGTGGCCGCGCTGGTTGACGCCGAATCGCGTGTTCTTGTCTATGATTCAGCCGGTACGATCGACCATGAAATCAAACTTCCCGGACGTGGCACCGTTCCCTGGGTGGAGGGGCGCTCGGATGGTTCCGACGTGTATCTCTGGTATCACGACGTATTTCGTCCGACCCTCATCCTCAGACACGAACTGATCCTCAAACAAACGACCCCCTTCCGGGAGCAGGAGCTTCCCTATGATCCAGCGTCCTTTGTCACCGAACGGTACGTTTGTGAAAGCGCGGACGGAACAAAGGTTCCCCTCTTCGTATCCCGCAAGAAGAGCACCAAGGTAGGGCCGGAAACTCCTACCTGCCTGTATGGGTACGGCGGATTCAACATTCCCCTGTCGCCCAGTTTTCGGCTCGATCACCTCGCTTGGATGGACATGGGAGGACAACTAGTGGTGGCCTGCATACGGGGCGGAGGCGAGTACGGATATGAATGGCATCAAGCCGGCGCCTGCGAGAATCGCCCCAACGTGTTCGACGACTTCATTGCGGCGGCGGAATGGCTGATTAAAACGAATCGGACATCTACGCCCAAGCTGGTCATCCACGGACGCAGCAACGGCGGATTGCTGGTGGGGGCATGCATGACGAAGCGTCCCGATCTGTACGGAGCGTGTTTGCCTGCGGTTGGAGTGCTCGACATGCTGCGATTTCATCAATTCACCGTGGGATCGTTCTGGGTGTCCGATTACGGCTCACCCGACGCCGCCGACATGTTCCCCCTCCTGATGAGCTATTCGCCGCTCCATAACGTGAACGAGGGCACAGCTTATCCGCCTACACTGGTGACAACGGCCGATCACGACGACCGTGTATTCCCAGCTCACAGCTTCAAGTTTGCGGCCACGCTACAGCATGCACAAACCGGCGACAACCCGATCTTGCTTCGCATCGAGGAGCGCGCCGGACATGGCATGGGCAAGCCTAAAGGTAAACTGCTGGACGAGATAGCCGACAATTGGATCTTCGCGCTGGCCGCCTTAGGCGCAGAGCCGGAATTCGACTGAGGCGTCGAGACAACAGCTCTTCACCATTAAGAGCATAAAGTTTATGAAGACGATCCAAACCAAAACCTGAACAGTGCTTCTCTTCAAGCTCTTCGTGCCCTTCACGGTGGATTGCCTGTATGGCGGCTAGCCCTGTCCTTCATGGTTGGGAGTGTTCAATCCTACAGCTCTGCTTACAGGAGGTCTGAAGTGTCAACCAATTGCGAAACTGGACAGACCACACATCGTCGAATCAGTGACTAGGGGTGCGGTCTCCTGCCTGACGACACACAAGAGTCACGAAGCTCTATGTCTTCACATCTGTGAATCGATCGGCCTAGTCGGAAGCAATCGCGTCAATGACCTCTTGAACCCGGCGCTCCAAGATATCCAGCGGCAAACTGCCGTTCTCCAGTACGAGCGTGTGGAAGGCGGCCAAGTCAAACGCATCGCCCAGCGCCTGCTGCACACGATCGCGAAGCTCAATGATCTTGAGAAACCCGATCATGTAGGAGGTAGCCTGTCCAGGCCAAACGATGTAACGTTGAATATGGTACCGTGCGGAAGACATCGGTTTCCCGGTGTTCTCTGCGAAGTAGGCGACGGCCTGATTGTAGGTCCATCCCATGGTATGGATGCCCGTATCGACGACCAAACGGACGGCGCGCATCATCTCGTCCGATAGACGTCCGAGATTGCCGTACGGATCGGCGTCATACCATCCCAACTCCCATGCCAATCGCTCCGAATACAAGGCCCATCCCTCGGTGAATCCCAAGAAGACTTCGATGCTGCGCAGAAGCGGCAGATTAAGCTCTGAGGCCAATCCAATCTGCAGATGATGGCCGGGAATGGTCTCGTGGTACGTCAACGTGGGCATTGCGTAGTAAGGTTGATACCCTGTTGCCGGGGCCGCGAATTCGGCCGGCCGGGATCCGCTCGATGGACGGTAATATCCTCCGACGGCATCGGGAACAACGATGACCGTCGCCCTGGGCAGAACCTCAAAAACATCGACTACATTCTGTTTGGCACGTTCGAGAATCTCCTCGTAGGTCGACACGATGTCGTCTCCGTAGAGAACTCCTCCGTCTTGTGCTACAAGACTGTAGATGGCGCCGATGGGGAAGCCCTCTGGGTAGCCGGCCTTGACGGCTTCTTCCTGAATCTGGGTTTGAAGCCTGGCTACTTGCGCGAGCCCGATCTCATGGATCTCGGTCGTAGATAATTCCGTTTGGTTCTGATGGCGCAGAGCATAGTCATAATAGGCGCTACCGTTTGGCTGTTCACCGTATCCAATGGCCTCCGGCGCGATGTCTCTCAATTCGATCAGCTTGGCGTACAGTCGCTGGTAGGCCGGCAGCACCTGTGCGTTCATGATGTCGGCTGCTTCGCTGAGTATGCTCGTTCTCTCGGAAGCTGACATACCAGCGATCGACTGCGTGCCTGCCGATAGCGTCGTGAAGAACGGATGGGATTGAGAGGTGGCAAAGGCCAGTCCCTGCAAATTGGCGACTGCCTGAACCAGGATGATCTCCGGAGCGATGATGCCGCGCTCGGCACGCGTTGCTAGGCCGTCGATCAGCTGATCGAATTGCGTATCCACCTGTTCGAGTCGCGCCAGGTAGTCCTCGACATCGTGCCTGCTGGAAAACGGATGCACGACCGTCATCAGATCGAAGAGGGACCAATCACGACTGGTGATGTAGTAATGGGTAACAAGGTAGTCGTGGTCGGCAAACTCGTGATTGCGCACCAGGTCGTCCCAATACCAACAACAAACATCGTAGGAGAGTTGCTGATCCGCGGAAAGAGAGTCCCGGTCGAACATCTGGAGTTGCTGGTAGATGATTGACTCGATGGCGCGGGTTTCTGCAAGGTACTTCTCGGAATAATCGTCGAGTCGGTCGTTTCGCACACCCAACTGGCGCGCCATCCCGTAATGCGTCAGCACTTGGGGAAAACGGAGAAGGTACTGCTCGTACGAGGTGTCAACGAATTGGTCGAAGTTCAACCCCTCCAAGGCAGCAGCCACTTGGGCGAGCGTAGGAGGAGACCAAGAGAATTGATCGACATTTTTCAGAGGTTCAGCGACGCCGAAGCCGAGTAAGACCAACCCAAGAACTACCACAAGTCCCAGCCAAATCGCGTTTTGCATTGAGATCGCTTCCTTGCATTGGGATTGAACTCATGGTAGTAGGATTCTGTGAGGAGGTTATGAAGACGGCAACGCCGAAATCCGGCGCTGCTCACGAGCTTGCACCTCGGCAAGCTCGCCCAAAGGATACTGGGTGACCCAACCTTCTGCAGTTATTCGAGACGCAGGATCTGTTTCGTCTTCTCCAACTGATCGACGGTAAAGATGAGCTTGTTCTTCTCCACGCCCGCGTAGATCGAGAGGACGTTGATGTGATCTTCCTTGAGACGTCCAAGTATTGTGGCGATTTCACCAGGATGATGAGGCAGGTCCATCACGAGGGCCTCGCGCTCTTCGAAATCGATGTTCAACTCTTTGAGTTTCTTTCGAGTGGTGTCCGGGTTGTCCGTGACCAAACTGATAACGCCTTCTTCGAGTACCGTCAAGCCGGCGATACCGTCGATATTAACGTGGTCCTTCTTCAGTTCATTTGCGATCTCGACCAACGCGCCGGGACAGTTACCGATCAGAAACGAGAACTCTTTCATAGGTTCACCTCCGTAGCATGCTAGCATGGATGGCAACCCTCGTTGAAGTATTTCGCGTTTACTGTTCAAGAGCGCGCCTCCCTGGTCAATCGTCGAGGTCAACTTGTCTCCCGGTAACTCGTGATGCTCACGAGTTGCCAGTTGCCGTGTGCACAGTCATGCCCTACGCTTGATGCGGCAGCACTTGCTG
This sequence comes from bacterium, assembly GCA_030671645.1. Taxonomy (GTDB): domain Bacteria; phylum Bipolaricaulota; class Bipolaricaulia; order UBA7950; family UBA9294; genus SPBW01. The sequence continues at coordinate 9,645 of DAOVHV010000022.1, forward strand.
GCGAAAGGAATGTTTCTGTTGCTCCCCGATTACACGATTCGTGAAAGCACACGAGCCAAACATGTTCGGTTTAGAGTGACCGTGTCCGACGGATTGGTTGTTGTAATCCCGAAGGGATTTGACCGAAAGCAGATTCCCGAGCTGCTGAAGGAGAAACGAAACTGGCTGACCCGTGCTCTGAAGGAGATCGAGAAACATCGTGAGGCCATGCCTCCACCCGATCAGCATCCGATGGAGGTCAAGTTTCCTGCAATCGGCCGAACCTGGCAACTTGACTGGATCGAGACCGGCGGACCGAAGATTTCGATCGCGGAAATCGGCCAATCCCGGCTTCGGATTGCTGGGCCGATCCAAGATCCAGCGGTTTGGCACCCGGCACTAAAACGATGGCTGATCGAGCGTGGCCGAGAAACCCTGATCCCGTGGACAGAGAACTTGTCGCAAGAACTCGGCATACACGTCCAACGAATGACCGTCCGCTGTCAGAAAACGCGCTGGGGAAGCTATTCCGATAAAGGGACGGTCAGCCTGAATGCACAGCTGCTGCTGCTTCCGCGGCGGCTGGCCCGGTACGTCCTGATTCACGAACTCTGCCACGCCGTGCACCCGAACCATTCGTCCCGATTCTGGCAATTGGTGCGGCAATGGGAACCTGAAGCGAATCGCTTGCGTGCGGAACTCCGGAATGCCTGGCGTCTCGTTCCCGGTTGGCTTCAACACGGCAAAACGAAAATCAGTTGATTGTCTCACCGATTCCGTTCTCCGAGAAGGGCGTGTTGTTTATCCGGCAATAGCGAATGGACGGACGCTAGGATTCTCGAACGAACTGGAACGTCAGCTTGACCTCTTCGTTGGCTTCGATCAGACGTACCAGCAGATGGTTCTCGTCGGTCAACTCGTACACTAGCCAGCCGCCGGTGACATCGGATTCTTCCGGCTCAGGCACGGCTGCGAACACAGCACGATGAGAGCCCATTTCGGTCAGCACGAACGCTTGGAATCGATCCTTCTCTTCCCACGCCACCAGCGTAGGATGGAAGTGCTTGACGTGCAGCTCGGCTCCGGAGTCGGTCACCTTGATGACCATGAACTCGTAGAACGAGACGTCGTCATCGGAGATCCAACGAAACATGCCCATCAGCGTGTGCGCGTCCACAGTCGACCAGATTTCCTCGCACCGACGCTGCTCGCTGTCCTCGAGCCATGCACCGCTCATCCAGTTCAGTTGTTCAAGAGAATCCGCCGG
>DAOVHV010000060.1 GCA_030671645.1 bacterium
AGTCGCCCGCCGCCTGCATACAGCACCAGGCTGTCATCAACGGGAGAGACAGCCACGGGGCCGTTGGCTTGATTGATCGAGCTGGTTCGCCAAGTCGCGCCTCCGTCCTGAGAGATGCGCATCACATAGCTGTCACGTTCGTTCGCATACAACGTCTGTCCGTCACCGGAGACTGCAAACGAGTGGATCAGCAGCGAACTCAGATTACCGGCAAACTGGGTCCAGGTTCGTCCTCCGTCCTGACTGCGAAGGAACCCCAAGTTCTCACTCAGATCCTCATAGTTGAGGCCAAACGTGATCAACTCGTCTCCAGCTGTATCGATCTGCCAATACCCATTCCGCCCGCTATTCGAAGCTACAGAGCTGCTCTGCCACGTCTGCCCGTGGTCGGAGGACCAGTACAGCCCCCCTTCGTAGTATTGGCCGGCAAGTGCTGAGAACGACACCCACCCGCCTTCGGTGCCGATGACGACAGTGTCTGGGGCAACCTCGACCGACGTGATTCGCGATGTCGGAAGAGCATCAGAACTGCGCACCCAGATTTCCCCTCCATCCGTACTGCGATAGAGCCCGGCGCTGGCACTTGGATACTCCCCGATCGGAGGGCCAGGGGAATCGAGTGTGGCCGCATAGAGCCTATCTGGGTTCTCGACATCGAAGGCGATGTCCCAAACCTCGGGATACTGACCATACCAATGCCAAAGCCCTGTTCGCTTGCGACTCCAGGTCTCGCCTCCGTCAACCGAGAGAACGATTCCATTCCGCTCCGTTCCCACAATCACGATGTCCGCATCGGTGGGGTGAACGGCAAGCGATCGGAATGCGCCGTCTCGGTCGGCACCCGAAGGGCCCGTCGGCCCCATCACGACATCCGTCCCCAGGCCTGATGAAATCGTAATGGAGAGACAACCGCTTGCTGCAATTAGCAGTAGCGCCAACGTCATCGAGCAGAGCTTCCTTTGTGACATACCCCTCCTTGAAGCCCATCGTAGTGGAATCTGATTCACATGTCGGCGGGCGTAGCCGGAAGTCCTTATGGCAATCTCGGATCGGTCCTGTTCTCGCAGCAACCAATCGGTCTGCAAATGGCAACGCTTCGCGTTGCTTGGAAGAAAGGCGAGCCTTTCTTCAAACTTGGTTGTTAGCGCACTTGCAGCAGCAGATGCATTTCTCGTTATCCACCGTCGGGACATTGAATCCTTCTTGAAAGATGGCCCCGACAGGACAGAGCGGCAGTGTAGGGCAGGCGTGGGTCTGCGGACAGAGTTCTTCCCGGATGACAATCATGAGAGCCTCCTAGGTTCTTATTATGATCGGCTTTTCGTTAGAACCCTGGTACTCCAAACACGATCCATACCCCAACCCGATCCGTACCACAAGGGATCGAATAGGCAGAGCGGCGAGGCCGGTTTCCAGCAGCTGTTATGTATTGCGTCGCCGGAATTCCTAGATCGTGCTCTGTTTCTCGGCCTTCTTGGCCCTCTTGGCGGCGCGCTTCTCCTTGATTGACTTCTGCGCCTTCTTCTTGTCGTTCGGCCTCTTCTTGTCTTGCGATTTCGCCATGAGATACCTCCAAATCGGGGATTTCGATATCCAGTCTACACGAAGACAAGTCATAACTCCCAAGCAACTCAGCTCTAGTCACCCTGCCTCCAAACCTCTTCTTGGGAATCCAGCTGACTGGATTCCCGCAAGGAACAGGTGCTAGCCTGTTCCCATTCTCACAAGGAACTGGCGATCCTCGATGGAGTTTCGGCATCAGTCAGGAAACTCCCAAGCAACTCGTCTTCACGAGTTGCCGTTCCCATTGCCCCCTCTCCTGTTCGATTCAGCATCTGACCCCGAACTTCTCCGGTGCTAATCCTGGCCGGATGCCGTGGCCCGGCCAATGATCTCGAGGAACTCGTCGGGAGGGACGAAACCGACAATCCGGGTCTCCGGGATTTCTTCTCCGTACGGGTCGAGGAACAGAATGGTCGGAACGCCCTTCACCGCGAATCGTTCCCGCATGGCCTCGACATCCTCCGAGTGGTACTGAGACACATCCGCTTTGAGGAGCAGAAACGGCTCCATCGCCTCAATGACCCGCTTGTCACTGAACGTGTTCCGATCAAGTTCGAGGCACGGGAGGCACCAGTCGGCGTAGAAGTCAACGATCGCCGGCTGCCGTTCTTCCTGCGCCTGCTCAAGCAACACCGGATCATAGGTTTGCCAGTCAGCTGACGGAAGGGCCGGCTTGGGGACCACGACGTAGATCCCGACGCCGATGCATGCCAGCGCGATGATCTTCTTGCTGAGAGAGGAAATCCTCCCTTGCATCGGAAGTCGTCCGAGCCAGCCGATGTACAAGCCGGCGGCCACTGCAAGGGCGAAGAACAGCCAAGAAACAATGAACGCAGGAAGAAGCGGCGTGAGGAAGTAAACCGCAAGTCCGATCAACGCGAAGCCGAAGACGCGCTCCACGACCGTTAACCAACCGCCGAACTTCGGCAGCCGCCACAGACTACCGGCGAATAGCGCCACGACAACGTATGGAGACCCAAGTCCCAAGGCGAGCGTGAAGAACATCCAGAAGCCGCGCCACGGGTCGCCGGACACGCCGACGTAAGTCAGCAACCCAATGGTGATGGGGGCGACGCACGGCGAGGCCACAATTCCTGAGAAGAGGCCCATGCTCAGGGCGCCCAGCGCTCCGCCCGTTGACATACCCGGAAGTCGTCGTGTCAGAAATCGTGGCGGTCGGATCGGGTACAAGCCGAACAGGCTTAGTGCAAGGACTATCATGATGGCCGCGATTCCGGCAAGGACCCAGCGGTTCTGCAGCAAGACCCCGAACATCGACCCGGTCAACGCTGCGACGACTCCCAACACGGAATACGTCAGCGCCATTCCCAACAGATAGACCAGTGCAAGCCCCAGCACGCGCCTCGTCCTTCCCTCGCCCTGCTGGTTGAAGTAGCCGATGACGATCGGGATCATCGGGTACGCACACGGAGTGAGGTTGAGGGCAAGTCCGAGAACAAAAATGGACAGCAGCGCAACCAACCAACCGCGCTCGGTGATAAGCTTCGTGATGAGCTCGCCCCCCGGCGATACAACCGGTGTTGCTTCCTCCTGAGAGACGGAGACACGCTCGGCCGCCGGAAAGATCTCAGGATTGACAGGCACACTCGGCCGATCGAGACCGACCACCTGAAACGGAATCATGATGTTCAGTTCTTCGGGGGCCAAACAGGTGAGATCGTCGCAGGCTTGGTACTCCAGCACTGCATCGATCGTCCCCTCTCCAATACGCACAGTCTTTGACAGCGTCACAGGGAATCGGATGATTGCGATTCCATCGTAGACACCGAGTTCATCTTCGGCGAACTGGAGTCTCCTCATCTCGCCTTCCGGGTAGATGATGTCACCCAGCGATACCCCTTCAGGAGGCGTTGCGCGAAGCTCCGTCGGGATGAGGTAATCGGAGGTTGGCGGGTTGGTGTTGATGTGCCAGCCGGGGGCGATCACGACAATCACCGCGACTTGAAAGCTGCTGCCCGGGTGAACGACATCGAACGACAGCATACTGCTCACCTGAACCACCGGTGTCGCAGATTGCAATGATTGGGCCTGCGCGGCTACCACGAGGCCCACGACAAGGATGAATAGGCAGAACGTTCGACGAATGATTGGCTCCTCCTGTGGTCTGAACTGAATCGTTCGCCTTCCAGTGTATCCAGACCGCGTGATCATTCTATGAAGCTGGTGTGTGCCCTGCTCACTGGATCTCCATCTTGGGTTTGTATACTCCGCCCACTTCATTAGGGATCGGATGCATTCCGCACGGGCCGACTGTCCGGCGGAAGAAGAAGGAGGTATGTATGGCACGTGTTTCTTGTTGGCAGGCGATCTCACGATTAGGAACTCCCGTACGCTTGATAGGAGAAGCCTCCCTCGTTCTTCTTCTTGCGTTGTTGATTGTGTCTTGTGGCTCTTCGAGCGTGGCCAACGAGGAAGACGGAGAAGACGTCGTGGCGTCGATCAGAACTGAGCTCATCCCGTCCGAAGGAGCCGCTACCGATTACGACATTCCGCTTTCTCTTGGCAACCTAACGCAATTCATCGGCTGGTCGGATTCGATCGTCCTCTCCTCGGCCGAGAGCCGGACGTTTCGGAATGCGTTAGATAGCCTGCCCACGCCTTGCTGCGACGACCACAAGTTGCTCAGTTGCTGTTGCGAGCGGGACGGGCTGGCCTGCAACCTCGTCCAAAGCGCGAAGGGTCTCACTGCATACCTCATTCACAACTGGGGCTACGATGTCGGCGAACTGAAGGACGCGTTGCTTGAGTGGCTGAGGTTCGCCCGACCCGATTACTACATCGCTCGCGAACTCGCCGACAGACGAATGGATCCGGATGATTTCAATCTAACGACCTACGGATCCTGCTATCGCAATCTGTGCACCACGGCCATCGCAGTTGGCGGTTGCGGAGGGATGGAGAGCCTGTAGGAACACCTTGGGAGGCTGGAAACTCGGGGGGCATGTAAAGAAATCCCCTGACGAGTCCGGCAATTTGCGTTTACCCCGTTAGACAGGCCCGATCCGTATAGCCTCTCCGCGGGTGAGAAGGAGTTTGGATTGAAGAAGAAAACGTGGATCGTTCTTCTCGTTGTTCTCGCCGCGAGTACTCTTGCCGCCTGGACGAGCCAGGCAACCGAGATTGTCTACTTCCCCGAACCCGGCTGCCCCGCATGTCAGCGATTCGGGGAATTTCTCGAAGAGATGGAAGAGACTCACGCCGAGCTGACGGTCCTCCGATATGAGATTCAGACTTTCGAAGCACGCGAGATCCTTGGTAGGCTGTTGTCCGTCTACCAAGCGGAGCTTGGACCTGTGCCTCTGCTGTTTGTTGGCGATGTGGCGATGGTCCGGGACACATTCTACGGTCTCAGTGACGAACCGATCGTCCAATCTGAGGACGAGGCGAGAGAGACCATCGAGCGGCTGATCGAAGACGCCATTGCGCAGGAAGCTCCATCCCCGTTGGAACGACTGGCGTCTGTTGCGACGGAACTTGTCTATGTTTCCGCTGAAGACTGTGACGACTGCGAATCGTTCGAGGAAATCTTGGTTTCAATTGTGGCCCGGTACCCTGATGCGACCGTCCATCACCTGCTCGTTGGGACGGAAGACGCAGATACTGCGTTCGCTGCTCTGAAACGGCTGCACGGCATTATCGGACAGCCTCCGGCGGTCTTCGTTGCCGACACGGCCCTCATTGGGAACGTGGTCTACCAACGTGGGAAGCCATCGCAATCGTTCCCTTCCACCGAGCAAGCGTTCGAGGAGTTGGAGGGAGAGATTGCCCTTGCGGTCGAAGCCAAAGCTAGTTCGCCACTGGATAGAGTTCGGTTGCAGCAGAGCGTAACGTTGTGGGCCGTCATCGTTGCCGCGGCACTCGATTCGATCAATCCATGTGACTTTGCGGTGCTCATCCTTCTCCTGGGAACGTTGCTCGTCATCGGCCGGCGCGGCAAAGTGCTTGGGGCGGGGATCTCCTTCTCCGTGGCAATCTACATCGCCTACTTTCTGATGGGGTTCCTCGTCTATTCGCTTCTCGGAATGACGATCGGGACGCGCAACTTCCGCCAACCGTTCATTCTGACCGTCTCCGCGGTGGCGATCCTCGTCGGCCTTTGGCAGATGAAGGATCTCCTCTGGTACGGGAAGTGGTTCAGTATCGAGGTCCCCGAGAGATGGAAGCCCGCGGTGAAGAAGATGACATCGTCCGCGGTCACCATCCCCGGCGCTTTCGTCGCCGGCCTCGTCGACGCGTTGTTCCTTGCTCCCTGCACATCGGGGCCGTATCTTGCCATCCTGTCACTACTGTCGCAGACCACGGATCGAATGAAGGGAATCGGCCTGCTCCTCCTCTACAACCTGATCTTCATCATCCCGCTTCTGCTGATCACCCTCGGAGTGCACTTTGGCTTCACGACGACGGCACGGGCCGAACGATGGCGCTCGGCACGCCTGGGCACGCTCCACTTCATCTCGGGGCTCGTCATGGTCGTCCTCGGCGTCGCGATGATCATCGGTGTTCAGCTGGGATACCTCTAGGCGAACCGTTCGCCGGTCTCCTGCCCCCAATACGAGCTTGCCCTTCATCCATTCAACGCACTACTCGGCTGCGAGTGGGATTTCGGGGACATCTCTGACTGCAGAGCGCGTCGTCGAACGAGAAGAATCCTAAAAGCGAAGATCCGACCCCAAGATTGTCTATCAGTGCCCTTGGTCCAGCGCCCGATTGTGTGCATGATGGACACGGAGGTGCCGGGACTGTGCCCATTGAGCCGATTACCTATCGCGAAGGTGCCGTG
>DAOVHV010000118.1 GCA_030671645.1 bacterium
CGTGGTCAAGGCAGCAAAGGAGGCATAAATGGGTTCCATCAGCCGCAAGATGGCACAGTTCGCGTTGTCCCTGACCTACGACCGGATTCCCGAGCCCGCACGCAAAGAAGCCAAGCGTTTCCTGCTCGATTCGGTCGGCTGCGCATTGGCCGCCCTCGACCACGAAGACATGCGCCAAGCCTTCGAATACATCCAAATGTTCGGCGGACATGAACAAGGAACCGTCATCGGACACGGCATAAAAACCGACCTGGGCAATGCCGCCCTGATGAACGCTTTACTGATCCGGGCGATGGATTACAACGACATCTACTGGAAGCAGGATCCGTCTCACCCGTCGGACATCATTCCCGCCGCCTTGGCCCCAGCCGAGTACAACGGCCTGAATGGCAAGGATCTTCTGGTGGGTATCCTCATCGCGTATGAGCTGGAGATGCGGCTTTGTCTGACCGCAGATCCGGGCGTACGCGAAGTAGGCTGGCATCACGCCAGCTTGACCCAGTTCGTGAGCCCGCTGGTGGCGGCACGGATGTTCGGCTTGACCGAGGATCAAGCCGTGGCCGCCTGCGGTATCTCCGGATCGAGTCACTTCACGCTCGGAGGCGTCGTCGCCGGACACCTCACCAACATGAAGAACACGGCCGACCCGATGGCCACCGAAGCCGGTGTCCGTGCCGCTATGTTGGCATCCACCGGATATTCCGGCCCTGTCGAACTGTTCGAAGGCAAAGAGGGCGTGTTCGAGGTTATCGGCAACGTGTCGTGGGATTCGAGCAAGATGCTGGACGGTCTCGGTCAGGAGTTCTTAATCACCGAGTGCGGCTACAAAGCCTTCCCTACCGAAGCCTTGACCCATCAGCCCATCACCGCCGTGATGGAAGTGATGTCCGAAAACAACATCGACCCGCACAAGGTGACAACAGTGTTGGTGGAAACGACCACGCGCGGGGCCGACATCCTGTCCGACCCGTCCAAGTACGAGCCACGCACCAAGGAAACCGCCGATCACTCGTTGCCCTACTGCATCGCCGTCGCCGTCACCAAAGGAAATGTGCTTCCGTCGGACTTCACGGAAGAGGCACTGAGCGCTCCGTTCGTGTGGGAGATGCTTTCCAAGATCAAAGTGGTGGCCAACGCTGAGATCGACGCCCTGTTCCCGGGAACCAAGCGAGCCATTGTCACCATCACCACCGAAGACGGCGCATCATTCACCAAACAAGCCGATCACGCTAAGGGACGGGCCGAAAGCCCGTTGTCCGACGACGAGCTGATCGACAAGTTCCGGGCCAATGCCTCACACGCCATGAGTGAATCTCTGATGGACAGGGTCGTGGAAGCAACACTCGCTTTGGAGGACGTGGCCACGGTCAGCGAATACATGAAGCTGCTCACACGAGACCGGGGCTGATGGTGCCAAAGTGAGAATCACCATCAGCCGATGATGACCAAGAAACCGAGGATACCCCACGTCGATGTGGTCGCCGGCGCCATCTGGGATGGAGAACCATTCGCTCCGAGCAGTCGGCTGCTCATCGCCCGGCGCAAGCTTGACGACATGTTGGGCGGACTCTGGGAGCTTCCTGGAGGCAAGGTCGAGGCAGGGGAAGCTTTCGAACAGGCTCTGCATCGAGAACTCTTCGAGGAACTGGCCATTGAAGTGGAGATCCTCGAACCGTTCATTGCGATCAAGCATACTTACACGCATTTCCGCATCACACTGCACGTGTTTCACTGCCGGCACACGAAAGGTGAGCCCCAGTCCATCGATGTTGCCGATTGGACTTGGGCTCACCCCAATGAACTCGAAACCTACGCCTTCCCCACGGCCGACCGCAAGATCCTAGCGGCGCTGGCCGCTGGATTGAGCGCTAGAAACTGATATCGAATCCGATGCCGTAGCTTAACAATCCCAAATTACGTGTGTCGACCTCAATGATCAGACGAGCCTTCTCGGACAACACCAACGCCATGCCGATCGCCACGTCATGCCACACAACAATTCCCTCGCCACTGAGCGGAATCGTCGGCTGATAGGCGAAGAAGAGCGGGAAGACGTTCAGGTCAAGGAAAATCTCTCCAAAGATTCCCCAGCCAATGAAGTGAATGCCATTGCCCCCGCCAAAACCAACGGCCAGCGAGATCGATTCCGGATCATTTACGACGGAGAATTTCATGTCGCCCGTCCAACCCATCCAGCCAGGCTCCCCGGAGGACAGAGGGATCAGAGCGCCCGTATGAAGGCCGAGGTTTATCGTGTCAGACAAACCGAAAGCCAATCGAGCTTGCGGCGTCAGCGCCCACGCTGGATCCTCGACGCTGCCAATATTCATCAGTCCCGAACCGATAAGAACTGCCACATCGCCGGATTGAACCATCTTGGCGGTTTGGAAGATGTTAAACAGGCAGCCGCTCAGCAATATCATCGGAACCACTAGGCCGACGGCCAACAAAACGCGGAGTCTTCGTTGCATGAGTTCCCCCCTCATTCGTATGCTAGACTGGCTATACTGTGCCGAAACTGCAGGTGCCTTGTCAAATCCGGAACCGCCTCGTAAGGGCGGTGTGGTGGAAAGGAGACATGTCTTGAAGCGACACACATTTATCGCAGCAATCGCAGTCATCGGTATGACCCTCGCCGTATCGGCGACTGAGGCGGACCAGCTGATCGAACAAGCGGATCAGCTCTACGATCGCTGGTCCGGCGATTTCAATTACGAGGCCTATCAAGCCGACCTCGAAGCAGCCATCGACCTGTATCAGCAAGCCTTGGATCTGCTCCCCGAAGAAGATATCAAAGCTCGGTTCGATCTAATGGTCCTGCTTTCTCAGGCCTGTTTCGAACTGGGAGAGGGCTATCTGACCGATCTCGACGAAATCAAGGCCGTCCATACTCTGGGACGAGACTATGCCCTGGCTGCACTGCGGCTCGATCCTGATTTCGTTACCACCGAGGGTGAGAGCTTCCGCGCCGCGCTTACTGGAGCTAAGGACGTGGGAGCCATCTTTTGGTACGGGAACACGCTGGGGCGTTATCTCGAGTTCCATCCCCTCACCGCCATGATGGGCGGGATGAGCGACATCCAGGCCTGCTTCGAACGCGCCGTCGAACTCGATCCAACGTACATGGATGGCGCGCCATTGCGTTCGCTGGGCTCGTTCTTCGCTCAGGTTCCCAGTTTCCTCGGTGGGGACATGGAACAGGCCGAAATCGTTCATCAGCAAGCCATGGCTGTAAGCTCAACGTTCCTGGAGAATGCCGTCAACTGGGCCGATTTCGTGTTGATGCCGCTCGAAGACTGGGCAAGGCTGTGCACAGCTTTGAACGACGTGGTCGTATTGGCCGAGGATCTTGACATCATGGCCGCTTGGCCGTTCTACAACGAGAGAGCCCTCCGACGAGCCCACGAGATCCTTGCCGAAGCTCCATGCGGGCCCTAGCCAACGGAGCGAGCCTGCAGTTGAAAGGGCCTGTTTGCCCTACTGAAAAGGGCTTGCTAAGATGAGGCACACTGAAGAAGGATTTGGGGGAAGCGAATGGCCGGACATTCCAAATGGGCAAACATCAAATATCGCAAAGAGCGCCAGGACAAGAAGCGCTCCAGCATTTTCGGGAAGCTGATCAAGGAAATCACTCTCCAGGCACGCAATGGAGATCCGAATCCCGAAAACAATCCCGGATTGGCTCAAGCATTGGAGCGCGCCAAGGCAGCCAATCTTCCCAAGGACAATATCAAACGCGCCATCATGCGCGCCACCGGTGAGTTAGAGGGCATATCGTACGAGGAAGCCACCTACGAAGGCTATGCCAATGACGGCGTGGCCGTCCTTGTTCGGACAGTTACCGACAACAAGAATCGAGCCGCCGCCGATATCCGTCACATCTTCAGCAAAAACGGTGGCAGCATGGCTTCAGTGGGCAGCGTGGCTTGGTTATTCGACCGCAAAGGAATCATTGTACTATCCGATCTGCCGGATGAAGTCGATCGCGACGAACTGGAGATCGCTCTAATTGATGCCGGTGCCGACGACATCGACGATCAAGACGACACCATCGAGGCGACCTGCGAGGCCTCGGATCTTCCAGCGCTGACTCAAGCGGTCAAGGAACAAGGCCTTACGCCGATTCGGGCCGAGGTAACCATGATTCCCAAGAGCACGGTTCACGTGGAAGGCACTTCGGCAGGCAAGGTTCTCAAACTCGTCAATGCGCTCGACGAGCATGAAGACGTTCAAGAGGTTTATGCGAATTTCGATATCGATGACGAATACTTCGAACAACTCGAAGAGGAAGACTCGTAAGGGTGGGAAAATCTAAGGAGGTTAGGATGCGGAAGGTCATGGTCACACTGTGTGTTGGCGTCATTCTGCTGGTGGCCACGTTTGGTGCCGGCGCTCAAACCAATGATGCGTGGATTCC
>DAOVHV010000116.1 GCA_030671645.1 bacterium
AAGGTCCTTTATGGCCTTTTCTTCCTTCTGGCAGTGGTCGTTCTCCTCCTTCCGTTAGCGGGTGTAGCGCAGGGAGACGGCTTCTATACTGTTAGTCAGGGGGAAATGCGTGTTCAGATCACGCCGCTGGAAAATCCTGGAGCAGCAGTGGATTTCTATGCGTTCGCGAACACGCAATCCAACACAGGTTTTGAAGAAGCAAACACGGCGATCATGTTCCTGTATCGAAATACGATCAGCGGAGAGCTGTCCGTGTTCGTGCTTTTAGGCGGTGGTGCGGGTGCTGCGGGCGCTGTTGCGATGACGCTCTCAGGCGTTTCTGCAGGAGCCGACTGGATCGTCCAAGATGATGAGTTTGATTTCCGCGATACGTGGGCATTGACCGCGCCGACCGGAAACATTTCGTGGACTTGGGACGAAGCCCGGGGAGATGGAATGGTTCTCGGTCCGCTCGGCGTCGATTTCGTGCTGACATTATTCCCACAGTTCACGTCAGGAATCACCCAGGTGAAGTTCCTGAGCGGAAACATCGTGGGGCCGACGGAAGTCGTGCTCAATTTGTTTGATCCGGTCATTATTGGTGCGGCGCAGAACGAACCGCCATCCGTGGCGTTCTTCGTTTCTCCCACCGATCCTCGAATCAACGAGCCGATCACACTCGATGCCTCCGGAAGCTTCGATCCGGACGGTACGATTGTGATGTATGAGTGGGACTTCAATGGTGACGGACTCTACGATCAAGCGACAACGGATCCAGTGGTGACAACGACGTTCACGACCGCCGGATTGAAGACGGTTTCGCTTCGAGCCACGGACAACGAAGGCGCCACCGATCGTGCGTCGGGATCCATCGACGTGTCCGACCTGGGTGTGATCGTGACGAGAACAATCTCTACGGTCCAGGCGCTGCCTGGCAGCACGTTCCTTGTCATCGTTCGCATCGAGCCACAGATGGACTTGGCCGGTATCGGACTGCAAGAAAACTTGCCTATCGGCTGGAAGATCAAGCCTCTTGAGAACGCGGGCGCCGCTTTCAAGCGCTCAACGGTCCAATGGGTGTTCGTCGACCAGATCCGCGCCAATACCACCAAGGTCATCACATACGAAGTGACCGTGCCGGGATCGCACGAACTGATTGCGACCACGCTGCCGGTTTGCTTCACGATCACCGGAACCTTGCAGTCGATGACTCCGGCGTTCGACCTGCTGGTGGAAGGCGATGCCAAGATCGAGATTACCGATGCTTTGAACATGAAGACGGCGATTGCTCATATGGTTCCGCGTATCGGCTACGACACCGAGGATACCATCGATCTTCGCTTGTCGCAGAAGATCGATCCTCAGCAGCTGGACCGCGCGCTTGAGATCTGGCAATACGACGAAACTGTGCCCTGGACTCAACGTGCCATGATCGGCCTTACGATGATAAAGGAGCTGTCGGCCTACGCTTATACCTGTACGCCGGTAGATCTTCCGCTTCCGCTCGTTCCGCTTGCCGACATCACGGCGGTGCGGACGATCGCAACGCCGGTGCCGTGTAACAACATTCTGTTGAATTACTACGGACCAGGCGGAGACAAGGCCGGGAGCACATTCACCGTCAAGGTGGAGATTTGGGCTGACGAGGATCTCTACGGCGTAGGATTGGAAGAAGACCTGCCAACGGGTTGGAAGATCATTCCGATCGACAACGGCGGCTTCTATTACAAGGCGTCCAAGACCGAGTGGGTGTTCCCGAGCAAGGTGCCGGCCGGCACGATGAAGACCATCATCTACCAGGTCGAAGTGCCTCAGTTCTCGGCGCTTGAGCTCGCGGCATCCGATCCGTGCTATGCCAGCAGCAACGATCTCTACGGGTTGGTTGATTCGGCGCTGCCGTGCATGGAAGTCATGGTGACAGGAGATAGTGGGGTTGATGTAAGTAACTGCGTATCGGTCCTGGTAGCGATCTCTCGATGGGACGTTGAGAACGACGTGCTCGACATTACTTTGTCGGACAAGATCTCGTTCCAGCAAGTCCAGCGTGCGATTGCCTTCTGGTTGGAGGACGAGATCGTACCACGCACGTGTGACCAGACGGTTGGTTACCACATGCTGAAGGAGATCATCGCCTACTGGTTGACCAATACGAATATCTGCGATCCGTTGCCCAGCATTCCTGGCGGGCCTTGCGATCCGGATACATCGACCTGCGACGGTTAATGGTAGCGCTTACAGTAGCGAAGCCCGTCTAGGGAGATGATACGAATGAGAACGACCAACAATGCGGCGAGAGGTGGACCTCTCGCCGCCCTCCTTTTCTTGCTTATAGTGGCACTCTCTTTCAGTGCCATTGCTGGAGACAGAATTCGAATCGAGCAGACGTTGGAATGGGCCGAGCTCAAAGAAGGACTAACCGGTCTTCCCGAAAAGGTCGACCTGTCGATCGTTCTGCGTGGATTAGGGCCGATCGAAGGCTTCCCGATCGATTGCATCTTCATTATCGATACATCCGCGACCGCCGATCTATCGTCAGCCAAATCGTTTGCCTTCGATCTGATCGATCAGTTCAATCCCGGTGATCGCGTTGGATTGGTTTCGTATGCCACCAATGCTCGTCTTGACATTCCGTTGACAGAGAACCGGCTCGTCTTGAAAACGGCGATTGCCGATCTCCAGAACGTTGGCAAGTCTGCACTGGGCGATGCCATGCAAATTGCGCGGCGTGAACTGACGTTAGTTGGACGCGAAGACGCCATTTTGGTGGAAATTCTGCTGTCCGACGGCCAGAGTAACGCGGGAATCGAGCCCAATATTGAAGGCAAAATTGCCGCCGAATCGGGCATCCGAGTGATCTCGGTAGGCATTGGATCCTTGATCAACCGCAACCTCTTGCAGACATTCGCCGGCGATACAGACGGCCTGTACTTCCCGCGGCCTACGGAAGCGGCTCTGACGGAGATCATGGATCATCTTGACATCGATGTGGTGGCTTCCGGCGTCCGGATCGAGAAAGAACTTCCCGAAGGCCTGCGTTTGATCTCGTCCACACCGAGTGCCTATGGAGTCGAAACGGACTCGGACGGCATTACCTCGGCTGTGTGGCAAGTGGCCGATTTGCTGATTGATCAAGAGATTGAAATCAGGTTGGAGATCGAGGCCGTCGAGGTCGGGGCTTGGGCGAATGATCTTGATTTGCTCGTGACCTATACCGATTTCCGCGGTGTCAAAGGCTCCGAAATCTTCCCGCCGCCGAATTGGCCTCCGATCGCCATGTTCGAGTACGAACCGCTGGTTCCCACGACGGCGGAAATCATTACGTTCACCGACAAGTCGGAGGACACGAACGAAGCCGGCGAAATCGCCAAATGGGAATGGGAGTTCGGAGAGGAAGCCGTCTCGAGCCTGCAGGATCCGGAATTCCGGTTCACCGAGCGCGGTACCTACACGGTACGGTTGACGGTAACCGACGATCGCGGATCCAAGTCGATTGCCTACGAGCAGGAAATCATCGTCGGCAACGCGGCTCCGGTTGCCGGATTCGTGCTCCGCGACCCGGAGACGATGGCGGAGTACGTGCAGCCTCACCTCGGAGTGACGGCGATGCTTGACGCCAGCATGTCTTACGACTTAGACGGAGACATCGAGCTTTATAGATGGGACTTTGATGGCGATGGCATCATCGATCTGGAGACCGAGTTCTCGGATATCGAATACGTGTTCCAAGAACCGGGCGAGATCGTGTTGTCACTAACGGTGGTGGATGACGAGGGCAAGGTGGAGGAGTACAGCAAGACGGTCGATATCCTGCCCAGCGTTCTCGCCGTACGCTTCATCGAGACATGCATGCCCGACGACTGGACGTTGCCGGGGAGTGTTGTTCAAGTGTCGATCGTCCTATCGGTCAACACGCTGTTGAACGGACTGTCGGTCAGCGAAACCATTCCCAGTGGATGGACGTTCGCCGAAGTCGACAACGATGGTGCTACGTTACGTCAGAACGGCCAGACTATGGAATGGCTGTTCTTGGAGAAGTTCCTTGACGACGGCATCGACGTGCAGCGAGAGATCAAGTACACGCTGACCTCTCTTGCAACGATTACTGACGATCTGGTGCAGTCGAATATTCACGGTATAGTAGGCAGCTCTTCGCCTCGCGTCTCCTTGGCGATCTCAGGCGACGATCGCGTAACCGTGACCAAGGTTTTTCCAGTTCCCGTAGTTATCTCTCGCTGGGACACGCTTGACGCCAAGCTCGATCCCTGTCTGCTGGAATTGATCGCGTTCGATCAAATCCAGTACGCAGTGTCGTTGTGGCTGTCCGGCGATGAGGTTCCCAGTACCGGTGGCGCTACGATCGGCCTACTGACGATGCAAGATCTGATCGCCTATTGGTTGACTGCTAGCTCAGTACACGATCCGCTCCACTAGGGGCGGGTCGTGGTTTTCGTGATAAGAAGGAGGGGGTATGAAAA
>DAOVHV010000156.1 GCA_030671645.1 bacterium
AAGGGCAGGGCGGGACGGTGGCTGACGTCATCGATCGTGCACGACGAAGTGCCCGCTACTTGCCATCCGTTGGGACCGAACAACAAGCTGGTGTTCTCTCCCGGTATCTTGACGGGAACGGCGTCTCCGACGTCCTCGCGCCTCTCGGTCGGTGGAAAG
This sequence comes from bacterium, assembly GCA_030671645.1. Classification (GTDB taxonomy): domain Bacteria; phylum Bipolaricaulota; class Bipolaricaulia; order UBA7950; family UBA9294; genus SPBW01. Next base: position 160 of record DAOVHV010000156.1, read on the forward strand.
TCACCGCTTACCGGCGGCATCAAGGAAGCCAACGCCGGTACGGGATGGGGGTGGCGATTGGCTCGTTTGGGAATCCGCGCAGTCATCGTCGAAGGACAGGCTGACGGCTTCTGGCTGCTCAAGATCGATAAGGACGGCGCCAGCTTCGAAGCTGCCGATTCTTGGACCGGCGAGAAGCTTTCAGAAGTCTATCCCACTGTGTTCGATCGCTTCAATGGCTGTGAGGCCGTCGACATCTGCTCCATCGGCGTCGCCGGGGAGCATCGCATGCCGGCAGCCGGCATCTGCTTCAACGATCAGAAGGGGCGTCCCAGCCGCTATGCCGGACGCGGGGGCCTCGGGGCAGTGATGGGAAGCAAGGGACTGAAGTTCATCGTAGTGGATGACTCTGGTGCGGAAGGTGTACCCATCGCAAACCAGGAAGTCTTCGAAGGCGGCCGCAAGAAGATGGCGGCGGCACTGACAGAACATGCCATCACCAAACCTCAAGGCGCACTCAACAGTTATGGAACCGCCGTGTTGGTCAACATCGTCAACGAAGCCGGGGCATTCCCCACCAACAATTTCCGCTCCGGGCGTTTCGACGGCGCCGCCAAGATCGCGGGCGAAGCGATCTTCGAAGGCAACAAAGAGCGTACGGGCTCCGAGCTGTATAACCACGCCTGCTCCCCCGGTTGCATCATTCGCTGCTCCAACACATGGCATCGACCCGACGGTTCGGAGCACACCTCATGCCTTGAGTACGAATCCGCTTGGGCATTCGGGGCCAACTGCGGTATCGACGATCTCGATCAACTGGCTGAACTCATCCAGCTGTGCAACGACTACGGCCTCGATACGATCGAAATCGGCGGAGCCATCGCCGTGGCTATGGAGGGCGGCCTCGCAAAATTCGGTGACAGCGCAAAAGCCATCGAATTGGTGAATGAAATCGGCAAGGCGACGCCATTGGGCAAGATCCTGGGAGCCGGTGCCGTGGTCACGGGCAAGACGTTCGGCGTGACTCGAGTGCCGCACGTTAAGGGTCAGAACATGCCTGCCTACGAACCTCGCGCCATCAAGGGCATCGGTATGACCTACGCAATATCGACGATGGGTGCCGACCACACGTCGGGCTACACCATCGCTCCGGAGATTCTTGGCGTATCCGGCAAGCTCGATCCGCTTAATCCGGACAAAGCTGAATTGGCCAAGAACTTCCAGTATGTGACCGCGTTCATCGATACCACCGGCCATTGCCTGTTCATCGCCTTCGCGATTCTTGACATCGCTTCGGGATTCGAGGGGATGGTCGAAGAATGCAACGGCGTGCTGGACACAAGCTGGACGGCGGATGACGTCAGCCGGATCGGTAAAGAAGTCCTCGATCTCGAACTCGACTTCAATCGCAAGGCCGGATTTACGAAGGCCGACGATCGGCTGCCCGAGTTCATGACCTACGAGCCGCTGCCACCGCACAATGTAGTGTGGGATATCGCCGATTCTGAGCTCGACAAGGTGTTTGGCTAGAAGACAAGGACACGTCGAAGGGTCGCCAACCGCGGCCCTTCTTCTTTACCATGATTGATGCCCATATTGTATGTGGTAGTTGGCGAACGCGAACTCCGATCCAGTCGGAGTTCGTGACGCGCTTGTGTGACGTAGCATCAGGGGAGTCCAAGCGATGATTCGTGTTCATCTCTATGGTAAGTTGCGGCGATTCGCCGACAACTCCAATCCGACATCTCAATCGGTGGCACCCGTGCCATGGCAGCCGGGAGACACGGTTGCACGGATCGTCGAGAGACTGGGAGTCCTGTTGACGGAACTGGGAAGCAACATCTTTCTCAACGGCAGATATGCCAATCTCGAATCGCCGGTCCAAGATGGCGATCGATTGGGGCTTTTCCCAGACGACATGCAGCTTCTCTACAAATGGTACTTTGCCCCGAAACCAAGCACGGGGGATCCCACGCGCAGCAAGGAGCCCGAGAAGTGACGGTTGAGGTCAGACTCTACGCGACGTTTGCCAAGTTCGGCCCAAGCCAGCGCGCCGGAGATCCTTTTGAAGTGGAACTCGAAGATTCCGCTTTGTTGATGGATCTCATCCACAAGCTGGAGATCCCAGAAGAAGACGTACATTTGACCATCGTCAACGGCCGCGTCGTTCACGACCAATCGCAACTTCTTCAAGAGGGCGATCGCGTCGCCCTATTCCCGCCTGTCGGAGGAGGTTGATGGCGATTCTAACAATGCAGGAAGGTCACGACCCTGTTCGTCTGAGTCTATAGTGTTGTTGGCCGGTTAGTAGATGCAGGCATCTAGTATTGATAGCACGTTTGCCAGCAGTTCAGCTGAGGCACCCTCAATACGCTTCGCTCTACGAGAACGAAAGTCGATCGACTTGACCTGCTCAACCATGATGAACCCAGTTAGGCTGCTGTCTTCCGGAACAGGCACGTGGAAAGGGAAGCCGCGTTCTGTGCTCGTGACGGGACACACAATGGCCAAGCCGGTGCTTCGGTTGAACAGGTCTTTGCTTACAACCAGAGCAGGCCGCCGCCCTTTCTGCCCATGGCCCGACTGCGGATCGAGAGTGATGGCAATAATGTCACCTTGTCTGGGGATATAGACCGCCATCTACCATGCCTCCTTGCCGACCGGCTCTCCCCAATCGGCTTCGTTCGCCTGGTAGTCTTTGGGGATTTGTGCTACGAGGTCCTTGAGACGATATCGTCCGCGGATCTTCCTTATTGGCGCGACAACGATGATGCCGTCTCGTACTGCAACGTCCACCTCGTCACCAACTCCTAGATGAGCATCCTCTAGTACATGCTTGGCAAGACGTAACCCCTGACTATTACCCCATTTTTGAATCTTCGTATGCATGTGACCACCGCCTCACGTATATCCGAAGTATAGCCCTACCGGATCTAGTAGTCAACGGTGTTATGGGCAAACATTTGTGTTCAGACGCTTGGCGGGTGCGGGCAACCTACTCTACAGCGCTCACTGAAATCGCTCGGAGATGGTAGGATCACTGCTGCGAGAATAGATGTCTGGTACAGCTATCCCCGAACGCCCGAGTCTCAAGCCGACACGCCCCCGTCGCAGTTCCCGTTTCACGAACTTGAGAACGTCGTCATGAGCCCGCACCGCGGTGGAGCCTTCCAACTCGAGGAACTAGAACAACGCTGCATGTCCGATCTGGCACGCACGCTCAACGCCATCGCGCATGGTGAGCCCATCCCGCATCGTGTCAGCATCCGCGCCGAGTATCGAGACGTCAGCGCTCTTGTAGATGGCGTGCGCGAAAACCGGGGGGCTTTCGTATGAAGGGAACCCGAATCCAGCATATCCATTCTGCGGGCTTGCGTTGTCGATGAATCAATGAGCTTGTGGAGAGAAAGCAGATTGCG
>DAOVHV010000059.1 GCA_030671645.1 bacterium
ATAATGGCTTGTCCGCCGATTACCGGCTTCACTAGTCTTCTTTCGCTTCAGAGTACTTGCGGTTAAATCGTTCGACGCGTCCCTCGGTATCGACGAAGCGCTCCTCGCCCGTGTAGAACGGATTGCACTCGGAACAGATATCGAAGCGCATCTCCCCGACTGTGGACATGGTTTCGAATACGTGTCCACAACCGCAATGTACCTTTGCCCTCCTGAGCGCTGGATGAATTCCCGTCTTCATGAATCCTCCGGACTGCGCTAACGCTTGGAGTACTGCTCGCTCTTGCGCGCTTTGCGGCGGTTGATCTTCTTACGTTCGACTTCTCGTGCATCTCGCGTGAGGAGTCCAACTTGGCGCAAAGGCATCTTGTACTCTTCCGTAACGCCGACCAGCGCCCGTGCGATGCCAAGCCGGATGGCTTCCATCTGGCCGGTGTAGCCACCGCCGCGCACACGTGCCTTGACGTCGTATTTTCCGACCGTTCCCGTAATATAGAACGGCTGTTTCAAGCTCTTTTCGAGATATTCGACCGCGTTAAAATTCGGGGAGAAATACTCTTCCGCGGGACGCCCGTTAATTGTGAACGTTCCATCCCCTTCGGAGAGATACACACGCGCTGTGGCCGCTTTTCGTCGGCCGACCGCGTGCATCGCTCCATTAACTCTTTTTGGTAATCTTCGGCTTTCCTGATCCACGAAGAATACACACCTCCTGAATTCAAACCCCATGAACAAACTGGGGAATGATAGCCAAGGGATGTGGGACTGTCAATGAGAAGCCCAATTCAAGCGTCGAAAGCTTCACCAGGCCTCGTCAGTATAGCCAGCGGACCATCGATTGGAGGAACGGGTTTTCCATGCGCTTCATCATCCAGCGTTCGGATACGCGTTTGGTGAGAAACGACATGGAGGGGAAGCTGTGCTGCAAGAACATGATCCTCGAAAGGCGCATCTTGTTCTGAATGGCCAACGCCCATTCGTTGATCATTTCGCAGGCACCGTGTCCGATGATGCGCACTCCATAAATCCGGCCCGCTTTGCTGACATAGGCCCGAACCGAGCCAATGGCCAGTCCTTCGGCAATGGCAGCGCCGTAGTCCTCGTATTTCTCCTCATGAACTTCGTAGGGGACATCGGATTCTTTCAACTCGCGTTCCAACCAACCGACGTGGGCGACCGGAGGATCGGTGAACACGGTCCGCGGTACCACGTACTTGGCGTAATCGAACCGAATCGGCCAAGGCACGATCGCGTTCATCAGCGCAATCATGCCCTGATGCATGGCGGCGTGAGAGAACAGAAATGCACCGTTGCAGTCGCCGGGCGCATAGATGGATCGATGGGTGGTGCGGAGCCGGGAATCGACCCGAATTCCTCCCTCCGAGTATTCGACACCAGCGTCTTCCAAATTGAGATTCGAGAGATCGTGCTGTCGACCGGCAGCAACCAAGAGCCGTTCTCCTCGGAAGGTTTCGTTGTGGTCCGTTTGCAGCACGATGGCATTGCCTTCGTGGGCAGCGTGCCGGATGCCGCGCCCGTTGTATACGGCGATGCCTTCCTTGGTAAAAACGTCCTCCAACATCTTGCCGGCATCCCAGTCGCTGTGGGGAAGCAAATGGGGGTCGAGATGAAGAATGGTGACCCTTGATCCGAGCCGGCTGAAGGCTTGCGCCATCTCGCATCCGATGAAGCCGCCGCCGATAATGAGCAGGCTCTCCGGAATCGACTCCAATTGAAAGAGGGTCTCGTTGGTAAGGTAGTCGACCGAGTCCAATCCCGGAATGGGAGGGACGGCTGGTTGCGTCCCTGTGCAGATGAAGAATCTCTTGGCCGTGTACCGGCGATCTCCCACCGAAATCATATGGGGATTCACGAATGAGGCAGAACCCTTTCCCAGTTTCACATCGACCTTCTCGAACATCTTGGTCGTCTTACGTTCGTTGATGAAGCGGATATGGCGCCCAAGAGTTTGGAACGGATCGATTGGGTCAGGGAGCTTGGCGACATTGGAAAGTGCGAATTCGGAAGCCCGCGTGAAGGTGTGGCGAACGTGAGCCATCTGCAGAAGCGATTTGCTGGGGATGCATCCGACGTTCATGCATTCCCCGCCCAAGGCGCGATGTTCGACTGCAAGCACGCGGAGTCCCATATTCGATGCCATCACCGAGACAGCCATTCCCGCCGGGCCCAATCCGATCACGCCTGCGTCGTAGTCGTATGGCATGTTTCCCCTTTCAAAGAGTGGTTGACGCCTCTGAATGTGGCTTTTAGAGTATAGCGGGCGGTGGTAGTAGTGCTAGCTGTGCTACGAGAAGTTCCCACTTCAAACAAGACGAGGCAAAACGTGGACAACGATATTCTCCGAAACTCGCTACGACAGGCGATCACGGCGGCCGGTTCCGCTAACGGATTGGCGAACGAGATCCGATCCATTTGCCGTAGGCTGGGAACTCCTGAAAACATCAAAGGTGCGGCACGGTTCATACCCGGAATTGGCGAGTCTTTCGGCGTTCAACTGCCGGCGCTGCGAATCATGGCGAGTGAGCTACTGAAGGAATTCAAACAGGACGATGAACGTTTGATTGCCCTTGTCGAATGCTTGTGGGAGAACGCTTCGCGCGAGGAGCGCGTGATTGCCGCCAAGATGCTGGAGCGAATGGGTAAGAGAATGCCGGAGCGAGTGGTCGAACTTGTGCGCAAATTCTCACCCTCACTCCGCAATTGGGAGGAGTGCGATCAGCTGGGTGCCTTTGGGCTTCGCTACGTCGTGCAAAGACGGCCTGAGCTCGTTTTCGCCCAATGCGAGCAGTGGCAGCTCGATCCCCAGTTGTGGATTCGGAGACTGGCTGTTGTGAACCTGACCAGCTTGCCCAAAGCGAAAGACTACGAGCCATCGTCCAGAGAATTGGCATTGCTCGATGTGGCCATGCAAGATAATGCACGGGAAGTCCAAGACGGCATAATCTGGGCTTTGCGCGAAATGGCGAAACGTCATCCAGCGATCGTGAAACGATTCCTTCTGCGGTACGTTACGACGTCTCATCGAGGTGTAAAGCGGGTTCTGCGTCAGGCATCCAAATCTCTTCCGCTGGAGATGCAACAATCCCTGGGGGATAGACTGGTTTCCTAGCGACGAAGTTGGAACGAACGGAGGTCGAGAATGGAGAGGATGATTGGCACCTGTGGGCTGACCTGTACGGAGTGTCCTGCCTACATCGCCACAAGGAACGACGACACGGCTGCTCTGGAAGCGCTGGCAAAGACTTGGAGCGAACAGTATGGCGCCACATTGTCCGCCGATGACTGCACCTGCAACGGATGTCATTCAGCGGTCGGGCCGTGGATGTCTCACTGCGCGGAATGCGAGATTCGCGCCTGCGGAACGGAGAAGGGCACAGAGAATTGTGCAAAGTGTGCGGAGTACGCTTGTGACAAACTTGCCAAGTTCTTTGAATTCGTTCCTGATGCGAAGACAACGCTCGATGGTCTGCGAGGCGAACCATGAATTCAGGTGATTCGCCTTCTTGGATGCGGCCCATGCGGCGTCAGGATCGCGAGATTGTAGATTCGGAACGTATTTGGGAGATCATGCGGAGAGCAGAGCTTTGTCGCGTTGCGTTTTGTGACGGGGATTGGCCCTATGTCGTCCCGATGAACTTTGGTATTCTGGATAAAGCACTGTATTTCCATTGTGCCTCTGATGGCGTCAAACTGGATCTTTTGAAGGCCAATCCCAACGTTTGCTTTGAGGTCGAAGTCGATGTACAAGTCGTTCCTGGGGATCAAGCGTGCGGCTGGTCCGTGCGCTATCAAAGCGTGATCGGTTTTGGTCGTGCGTCCGTTGTCGAAGATTCGGACGAGAAACGCGCTGGGCTCAAAGCGTTGCTGGCCCAATATGAAGGATTGGCCCAATGCAAGACCGATTGTGAAACCGAGATTCCTCAGCATATCTCTTCGGAAACGACGATCTTTCGAGTCGATATCCACTCCCTGACAGGCAAGGAATCGACCGGCCGTTAGAATCGGAGTCGATTCAGGCTTTTGCTACAAGGCAAGAAAGGCGTGACCTTCACCTCGAAACCCGTTGCAGCCGGCCGAGCCTTGAAGAGCTGTTCTCAAATATCTGTGACAAGGGCATCTATACAGGCTGTTCGATGTTATCACTACAAGTTGCGAGAGGTTGGCAATTACTTGGGTCTGTACTTGTCGACCATCAGCGTCACTGCGGAGCGAGGTGCTGAGGCGGTGTGGGATCGAACGTGACGGATCTGTCTTTGAAACTGAATCAGCCCCCGTGAAGGGGCTATACGATGAACGTATGCGGGATCATCTCTCCTGGCGCGAGGTACTCGATTTCGACTCTCGTGATTCGGACAAGGCAGAAATCAGGATCTTGCGTGCCGGTCCAGTGTTCGGTAAGGAAAGGAACCTGATTTCCGATTCGCTCGATTACTTCCGAATCTCGAACCATCGTAGCGATTCCGCTGATGCGGATGTAGCCATTGCCGCAATCCGCTGTTAGAGGATAGCAGAATTCCACATTCGGATTTCGAAGGACTTGGCGGGCCTTTGCGCTACGTGGACTGGTAGCAATCCAAAACTTCTCTTCCAGATTGAGCAGCGTTACCGGTCTGACGCGAGGTTGATCTCCTTCGGCAGTTGCCAGATACACGCATTGTCCCGGTTGAAAATGGGCCCATACTTCGGCCTTGATCTCAGCAAGTGTCTTGCTCATGGCTCACGCCCCTTCCCGGAGTAGTCACAGCATACAGCGGGATTCGTCAGCCAACAAATGTTGGACCTGAGCTATGGAATCCTGCCGGAGTAGTAGCGCCTGGCTGAGTAAGGAGCGAGACGAATTGTAGACAGAACGGCAGTACTCTTCTGCAGACGACGGCAACATCGGGAACAAGTGAACCTACCGATATTGTGTGGTTGAAGCGGTAACCGTATGGGTATTGCGAGGCATGCAGATTAGCTCCCGGCAGGCCTGAAGCTGCTGGAAACGGGCGCATCCAGAGCATTTTCGGCGATGTTGAATCCATACTCTGCGATCCGTAGCAGACTATCCAAAGCGATGCTGACCGATGAAGCGGCAGCCGGTTGGTTCTCGGAGGCTATGCGGCGCGTAATGGCGAACAGCTGGCCTTCCTGTTCTCTCATCTCCAGCACTTGATTGGCCAGATCAGTGTCCTGCTCAACAAAAGAACGGACCGCTAGATTGAGCACTTCGTTAGAGTCCTTGGATCGTGCTTTGATCTCTGCGGATACACGCTTGACCACTGGGCCATCCAACGCGAGGGCCGCTTCGGATATTTTGGCGGCATGATCTGCGACTCGCTCCAATTGATCGGCCACCTCGTGGTAGTGCAGGAATTGAGGACGAGACAGTGCACAGTCTTCCTCGGTCGTGAGATCTCGCAGAAGAAGACTGAACTGCCGTGCCACCAGCAAAACAAGTCGATCGATGTCGCGATCGCGATCCATCACATCATGAGCCAGTTCTTCATCATGCTCGCAGAATGCGATTACGGCATCGGCCAACATGGCTTTGGTGATGTCGAAGACTCGCTCCACCGTCTTGTGCACCGGGAAGTCCTTGATGTTCACCAGAGAGTGCAATACGATCAGTTGCTGGGTTTCTTCGAAGATTTCGAGCCCCACCAAGCTCTGGGAGATTTCTCGCACCATGCGCCGTTGTTCTGGACGAATTCGCTTGCCACGGACCGAAATGATATCGAATCCAGCGATGTAGCGAGCGATTACCTCTCGTTGCAGACGGTCGAACTCCCATTCCTGGAGGTCGATGGTGCATCGGTTGGACTCGGAAACGCTTTTGGGAACAAGTAGCAACGCTCCCGAATCGTTAGGAATGAGATGAATCTTTGCCCCGGTTGTAATGCCGGCGCCCTCCGCCCATTGCTTGGGTAGGGTCACGAAGTACGTCGATCCCCCCGTCTTCTGTACCTTTCGTGTAAACACATTCCCTCCAGATAAGCAACGACGATGCTATATCCTATAGCAATCTACGGACCGGAGCAATTAGTTATATAGAAACTCAAACAACTACCCGGGCGCATACATTTCTGCAATTCCTTGCCAAACGCCCGTTTTCGTGGAACGGAATGAATAGTATGGCGTCAGTAGGAGAAACAGGGTGATGTATGCAAAAATCGGATAGGCACTCGTTCTAGTTGCAGGTGTCGGGCATTGTCTTGACGCTCGTCGGGTTGACGATCAAGAAACGGAAGAAGGCAAACCAGCTAAGTTCACGCGAACTGAGCCGGTTTCTTCGTGATCGCTTCGTCTAATCGATCTTGATCTCCGGAGCCTGCGCAATGATACCTGCTTGCATAAGAGATTTGGTCTCGGCTTGGGCATGGAGAATCTTGGCTTCGGCCTCCGCCCGCAGTTCGTCTGCGGTGAGAATGCGTCGAGCGATGCCCTGCTCAATG
>DAOVHV010000042.1 GCA_030671645.1 bacterium
GCCCTGTAGTATCTTATATCCTTTCAGATGAGTGATCATCCGGATAGCTTCCTGTTCAGATATGGGGCAAAGCCCTGCTTTAACATCTTTTAATACTTCAATGAAGATACCTCCGAGTCCGCACAACAATATGTGTCCGAACTTATCTTCAAATTTAGATCCGGCAAAAAGTTCAATTCCGCTTACCATAGGCTGGATTAGTACCGAATGTGTTTCAGGTATCTCCATGTATCGCATGGGAATGCCCAAGCATCTTCCAGCCCACCCTTGCTGAGAGTCTTACGAACACGCCCCTCCATCTTCTCTCTTGGCAGGAAGGAGAACGCGCATTCAGCGCCGTGTTCCACTGCTTGCTGCGCGATGTGCCAGGCAATGCTTCGCTCGTTGGCAACACCGAAGATAAGTCCCTTTTTCCCGTCGAGAATGCCCACGTGACACCTCCATGTACCTGCACACGGTACCCGGGGGATTAGCTGAACGCAACGACGAGAACAGGAATGGTTCTATTCATCGTTGAATGCTATGCTGGGCCGTTCGAATCGTGAAAGGAGGGACTATGTTTCGATTGTTACTTGGCATCATTGGATTGACCGGCATTCTTATCGCGCTTCCGTTGCTGTTTGCCGGGGGCAGCTTGTTCTGGGTGGACACAGCGTTGACCGACACAAACGGATTCGTCAATTCGACCGTGATGGAAATCGAAGTGGATGGTTTCGCTCTGGTCGCGGGCCCAGCGGAAATCGAAGACCTGCCCAAGATCCCAGACAGCCCGATCGCGTTGGGCGAGATCGCAACCTTGCGAATTCAAGCGGAGAATCTGGACGAAGACAAGGGTCTCTTCATCGGCATCGCGCCCACAGAGATTCTCGACGACTACCTTGGCGGAGTTCCCTATGCCGTTGTCGACGACACGGACGAAGACGAAATGTTCTTGAGCTATCGGATGAATTCTTCCGATGAACCTCTTCCACCACCTGGGGAACAGGAATTTTGGACTTCGTCCACTGCCGGCATCGGCCTTCAGCAGCTGGAATGGGAACTGGAAGAAGGAGACGTTTCGTTCGTGATCATGAACGAGGATGCGACCGACGGTTTGGCCATTGAAGCGGTAGTCGGCGTCCGCGTTCCTTTGATCGGGCCCGTAGGAGTGGGATTGCTCATCGGCGGTGGAGTGACATTGGCGGTTGGCACCATTCTGCTTGCCCTTGCGTTATAAGCGGAGCTTGTAACGTCAAGGATACTTCGCGTTATGAGCGGAGCTTGTAACGTCAAGGATACTTCGCGTTATGAGCGGAGCTCGAAACGTCATGAGTAGAGTGTTTTAAGCGGAGCTTGTAACGTCGTTATGTGCAGAGCTCGAAACTTCTTCATAGGCGAAGCTTGAAACGTTACGAATAGCGTTCTTAGAAGTCGAGTAGTTCCAGCAGATTCGGCAGTTGCTCTCGAAGAGTTTCGCAAGTCCAGGTTTCATCGATCCGGATCATGACAAACTTGTGCTTGGTGGGATCTGGATCGGTGTCGTCTGAAAAGGTTTCCATGAACAGAGGATTGGTGGCGGCAACCACTGTCTGTTCCGATGTCCAGTCGATGAACCCAATGATGGTATTTACGTCAAACACCGTTCCTTCCAGCCGATAGCGGTAACGCTGGATCACATACCCTTCGCCCGTGAACAGGCCAAGAATCGACGCTTGAATTGTCATTCCCGGCTGTCCGTCTCCCTCCAGATCCACCAATCTCGGATCATCCGGATCGATGGGAAGCGGATCGCTCTCTGGATCCTTCAGAATTGCGCCACGAATCTCCGTGTACCAGTCCTGCGTAAAGCAGAAATCACAATCATCCAGAATGAGCTCTGCCAGTCGTGGTTCAGGATGAATCGATTGCATCGTGGCGTCAGAAATGTTGGTTTTGAAGAAGAACGTCGACGGCGTTGCATCGGTGAAGCAATAGCCGTCTTGCAGTATCAGGCGCGAGCCTGACTGCGTGATGTGTGTGAATGCTCCGACAACCGTATCGATCAGCAGGTTCCCAACAATGGGCAAATCGGCTGTTGCCACCAGCACCTGCACCATAGCCCAATCGCCCCTGAGATCCGGCCAAGTCGTTTCAGCACTCTGCGCGGTTTGACCTGTACAGCAGATAGACAGTACGACACCAATCATCATTAACAATGAGAATAGCGGAACGATTTTCGGAATTTTCACCAACCTCCCCTTGATCGTTCATCCTACAGAAGAATAGGCCAAGGTCAAGCAGGGAGATGCATGCACGTTTTTCGGTTGTGGGGTGGAACTGCGCTCTCGTACAGTACTCTTGCATTCCAGCACCAGGAAGGTGGGAGCAGTTGATGAATCAATCGTTGCCTGATCCGCAGATTCTCTATCGTGCACTTGTTGAACGAGATTCGCGTTTTGAAGGCGTGTTCTTTGCCGGCGTTCGAACAACCGGGATTTTCTGCCGCCCGACATGTCACGCACGAAAACCCAAGCTTGAAAACGTCGAATTCTTCCCATCAACGAGTCAGGCCCTCCAACATGGCTACCGCCCCTGCAAACTCTGTCAACCAATGCGGCCGTTGGGTGAAGCCCCGGATTGGCTTCGACCCCTGCTGGACGAAATTCGGGACCACCCAACACAGCGTCTCAAGGATCAGGATCTGCAAGATCGGGGGATTGATCCTCTGCGCGTTCGTCGATGGTTCCAGAAGAATCATGGCATGACGTTTCACTCCTACTGCCGGATGAACCGTCTTTCGCAAGCGTTCGGGCAGATCCGAGTCGGTGACTCTGTAGGACAAACAGCCTTTTCTTCCGGATACGAATCACTCAGCGGGTTCACGGATTCGTTCAAGAAGACCACCGGGTTCGTTCCCAGCCAAAGCGCAGAACGTACGATCATCCATATCAGTCGCATTCTCTCTCCTCTCGGGCCGATGCTGGCTGGAGCAACCAATGCGGGAATCTGTTTGCTCGAATTCTCGGATCGCCGCATGTTGGAAACACAACTGGCCCGACTTCAAACCCGACTCAACGCCGAGATTCTTCCGGGAGGAAGCCCGTATTTCGAACCACTACGGGCGCAGTTGGCAGAGTACTTCGATGGCAGGCGCAAGAAGTTCGACCTCTCACTTCTTTTTGCGGGAACGCCCTTCCAAGAGCGTGTCTGGGAGAGTTTGCGCGCCATTCCCTGCGGGGAAACACGATCGTATCAGCAACAAGCCGAAGCCATCGGCCAACCGTCCGCCGTGCGCGCCGTCGCGCGCGCAAACGGAGACAACCGCATCGCCATTCTCATCCCCTGTCATCGCGTCATTGGCAAGAACGGACGCTTGACCGGTTATGGCGGAGGGCTGTGGCGCAAGCGTTACCTTCTCGAACTGGAGGGAGTCTCACTGCCAGACTGACGATGCACCGAGACATCCACCTCGGTACTCTTAGGCCGTCATGAAGAGAACACTCTATTTCATCCGTCACGCCCAGAGCCACCCCTCAAAACTCCTCCTGGATGCGCAATGGCCACTCAGTCAGAAGGGGATGGTCCAAGCAACCCGGTTGGCAACACTGCTCATAGCCTTAGGCATCGATCAAGTCTTTTCCAGCCCGTATCTTCGCTGCATGCAAACGATTGAACCGTTTGCAGAGGCAGCGAGCATGAAGATCGAGCAACGGCAAGGACTCCATGAGCGCAAGATCTCGAAGACGCTGATCGAGAATTTCCATGCTGTTTGGCGTCAATCGTGGGAGGATTTCGATTTCGCACTTCCGGGTTGCGAAAGCAATCGGCAGGCTCAAAGCCGGTTTATCGAGACAGTTCGAGCCGTCGTTCGCGAGAGTCCATCTCAAACCATCGGGATTTGTACGCACGGTGCGGTGATCGGACTGCTACTTCATATCATTGAACAAGGCGCCGGGCGCGAGCAGTCGGAGGCGCTGACCAACCCGGACGTCCTTCGAGTCGTCATTGACGGCGAGCACTGGAACTGGGATCGCGACTTCCAGCTTCCCGGACTTCTTGCTTTGACTTCCCATCCCGATGAAACACCGATCGATCTGGCCTAACTACGCGATGAAGGCGGCGACGAATCCATGTACTATGTTCGACATTCGCGGTATCGAATCTTCAATTGAAGAGAAAACGGAGGAATAATGCCCAAGGCAACAGCACGACATATTCTGGTGGAAACCGAAGAGCTTTGTAACGAGCTAAAGCAGAAGATCGAGAACGGAGCCGACTTTGCACAACTGGCCGCTGAGTATTCGCAATGCCCGTCCGGCTCATCGGGCGGAGACCTCGGCGAATTCGATCAAGGCAAGATGGTTCCAGAATTTGACCAAGTCGTGTTCAACGAAGCTGTCGGAGAAGTGCACGGCCCGATCGCAACCCAGTTTGGATATCACCTCTTGGAAACCCTCAGTCGAAGCGAGTAATTTGAAATATCTAGGTCCTGCCGATCAATGCCGGCAGGACGCTTCAACCGATCCTGTCAAGATCACTATACTGAGCCCATGACAAGCGAATCACGGAAGCGGACGTTCCCGTTTGGCATCATCATCGGTGTTGCAGTTGGTATCGCATTGGGAATCGCGCTGAAGAGCATCGCGATTGGTATTGGAGTGGGCTCGGGCCTGGCCATCGTGTTCGGGCTAGCGCTCGATCGTCGATCGAACTGAACTTTCATGAGGGAGACGAGAACATCGTGCATACTTATCTCATCGATCTGCTCGAATGTCCGTCATGCCATGGCTCGTTGACGTGGAGTATCTCATCTCAAAAGGATGATCGCATTATTGAGGCCATCGCTCGATGCCAAATCTGTACGGCAGAGTATCCGATCCGTGAAGGCATCGGCATCTTTCTCACGCCCGATCTTCCTCGCACTGATTTATGGGAACAGGGCGGGCAACAGCTCTCAAGACTGTTCTCCGAGCATCCTGAGATCGAAGCTCGACTGATGGATAGCCCGCTATCAAATCTTGGGCCGGCCGATCAGTTTTTCCGAGGTATGGCGTTAGAAGAGCGAGGAGAATACAGCGAGGCCCAGAGAGCCTTCGACGCAGCCATGCCGGAACTGTATACGGATGACTATCGCCATTGCTGGCAATCCCAAGTCGATTTCGTCCTCGAAGCGTTGGCTGGCGGAACGAATCCCGTCGTAGATTTGGCGTCGGGACGCTGCTATCTGGTAAGAGATCTCATCGATGCCACTGAACGCCCCATCGTGGCTACGGACTTCAGTCTGCACGTTCTGCGACGAAATCGGGAATGGCTCATCCACCATGGACTCTATAATCGCGTGAGCTTGCTTGCCTTCGACGCACGGAGAACCCCGTTTCGTGACAACAGCATCGAAACGATGACCACCAATGTCGGCTTGCCCAACATCGCGGAGCCGGAAAACCTACTAGGCGAGCTTCGCCGCATCACTTCCGGGCAGTTCCTGGCGGTATCTCATTTCTATTCCGCTGACGACAGTGCCAATCTGTCCGCATTGCAGGGCGCCAAGCTGGTGGATTCGTTGCTAAGGGAGTCTGTGCTGACAGCGTTCCGAGAGGCGGGATGGAGGGTGTCCGTTCGCAATTCGCGCCATGGACTGGCACGTCCGACTCCCCAAGGAGAAATCCTGGAAGGCGCCAGCATCGACGGGTTTCCGGTCGTTGAGACAATCTTGGAATGGTGTGTGCTGGAAGCCCGCTGACGATAGTATCAACACACCATGAACGCAATACCCCTTAGCCATGTGCAGGTCATCGGTATTCGATACCGAAGAACAACGCTGGCAGTGAAAGACGAGCGCGGACTCGATGCCTACCTAGCGTCCAATGTATATGAAGCCTCAGGCGTGCCCTTCGAGATTGAAGAGCCAACGATCTCAAACGACCGACTCACAGGCGACGCGATCGAAAACCTCGTTCGACTCAATGGGGAGATTGCGAACGCTGTTGCAACCGCACGGCGTTCGGGATCAGTCATTCTGATGACGGGTGGAGATTGCACTCATGTCACCGGCGTGGTAGGTGGGCTTCAAGACGCTCATGGACCAACGCTTAGGCTCGGATTGGTTTGGTTCGACGCGCATGGCGACTTCAATACGCCCAAGACGTCGCAGTCTGGGATGCTGGGAGGCATGCCCGTGGCCGTCTGCGCAGGATTGGCCCATCCGCGGTGGCGAGAAGGCTCGCACATTGCATCGCCGATGCCGACGAACCGCATCGTCCTTGTCGATGTTCGCAACCTCGACGAGGCCGAGGCGGCTCTAATCCAAGCAACGGACACGGTTGTCGCGGCGCTTGCACCTGGTTTCCCAGGGGAGGGCTTACAGACGGCTATTGGCGAACTATCCGAGCAATGCGACGCCATCTACCTACACATCGACGCTGACATTCTGGACGAGGCCTTGGTCCCCAGTCATGGAACGAAAGAGCCGAACGGTCCCGATATCGCACAGACAGTAGCCGCCATCGATACAGTGATGGCGACGGGCAAGGTCGTCGCCCTGGCTTTGGTATCTATCTACAACCAGGGAGATGATGGAGCCACGAGCGTGAAGTCGGGGATAGAGCCTCTGCGAGGCGGGCTGCAAGCCTGGCGCCGGCATGGGACCGTGAAGTTATCTTTGGCAAGCACATCGCGGAAGAACCCGGGAGGGCTTGAGTCCCCTTAGTGTCCAAAGAGATAGGGTGCCTGTTGTCATCATGAGAAGCCGGTCACTCGCATCCCAATTGATTGTCTATTGACTTCCTAGGCGCACCGCCGTGCCGTAGGCAAGGACCTCTGCCGCGCCGGACATTGTCTGTGAGGTGGTGAATCGGACACCAACGATTGCATCCGCTCCAAGGCTATCCGCCTGGCGGACCATCCGCTCGACCGCTTGATCGCGCGCCTTGTCGAGCATCACCGTGTAGTCCTTGATCTCACCACCCACGATCCCTCTCAAGCCAGCCATGATGTCATGGCCAACATGACGGGCACGTATTGTGTTCCCGCGCACGAGCCCCAGCGTCTCTGCGATCGCTCTTCCTGCCACCGTCTCACTCGTTACGATCAGCATCTTGATCCTCCCTGAACCTCTCTCGAATCAACCCCGCAAGCGTAAGCAGAATACCTACACCGCCCACTGGAATCAGTACCTTGAAGAACAACCCGATCGCTGTACTCACGATAAGCAGTCGGATCACGTGATAGGCTGCAAAGCCAATCAGCGCAGCTCCGGCCAACATCATCATCCCGTATCCCAGTTTAAGCACGCTACCCCCTCTATACTCGTTTCCGATTCTAAGCGGCATTGCTTCTGACGTCTATCTCTCCTTTGTCGCTTACAGCTGAAGTTTCCTCGTGTGGTGTCAGCGAAGCCTACCAAGAGGCGGCCAGGACTTGGGTTCTACATTCAGTCCACCAGGCTTCGCACGTTCTCGTTTGCATGCGCAGACTTGCCAGCAGTCTGAAGGTTTGAATCGGGTACTGTTGAGACCTTCCTCTGTAAGCTCCTGCCGGCAATCTGTTATTGCAAGTAGTGAGACAATTGTGCATTATGCGTTCACAATGAACCGGACGAGGAGTGCATACTACAAGACTAGGCACGCTCAACCTCAGCCGCGTTTGAATGGTCGGATTCGGTAGCGAGCTCGCCATGGCGGCGACAGAGCTAGGAATCCGCA
>DAOVHV010000034.1 GCA_030671645.1 bacterium
ATCGTGTTCTTCTCTACGTCGCTTGGCACACTGAGCATGGCTTCATGCAGCACTGGATTGAACGGCTGCTTCTTGGTATCAATAGGCTCAACTCCCCTCGCCTCCAGTACTTGCCTGAACTGCGCGAAGATCTGCTCGACTCCGGCGACGAACGTTTCGACATCGTGATTCGAAGACAAGCTCTGAAACGCACGTTGCAGGTTGTCGTACAGCGGCAGGAAATCGAGGATAACACTGTCTGTGACGCGCTGCTCATAGGCGGAGCCTTCACGTAACGCCCGCTTCTTGTAGTTCTCGAACTCTGCTTGAAGCCGTTGCAAGCGATCGATGGTCGAACGTAATTCATTCTCGGGGCTTGCTGTCTTCTCGGATTGGAGTTCGAGCGAATCCTCGACCTCCGTTTGCTTGTCGCGGTGACTCTTCTTTTCCTCGGCTGTCATTCATTCCTCCAACGGGCGCAGGTGCGAACACGTCAACAGCGATTCCAACCGGTTGGCAAGGTAGCTGGCTGTTGACAAAGCCCGTCCATAATCCATCCACAAGGGGCCGATCACGCCGAGAACGCCGGCATGAGGCTTGTATTCGCAACTGATCACACTGAATGATTCCATACCGCTCAGCGGGAAGTCGCCAATGCTGGCAACGAGGCCTTCCCGATCCAGCCTCGCTGTGGCAACAGCCTCGATGAACGAAGCTTTGTCCTGAACCACATGGTTGAGATGAGAGAAGTGATCCATCGCTTGTTCGGGCACCACTTCTTTCAGTGTCTCGGTGAGGTTGAGCAGTCCTTCGAATTGAACCGAGCGTTGCATTCGATGTTGAAGCAGTCGCCCGAGGACGATCATAGCTTGGCGAACGGGACGCTCGTACCACCCTTCAGGTCCATCTTCGAGAGACAGCGAACGCACATCCGCCAGATGAACGCCGCGCAGGTTTTCGTTGATCAACGCCATGATGCGGGCCATCTCATCGGAATGCAGGTCTTCCTCCAGGGTGACATAACCGTGTTCCACGATCCCAATGTCGGACACGATGAGCAAGAACGCAAGACGATGCGCAACCTTGAACAGCACAACACGCTCCAGCTTGGTTTCATCCGAACGTGGCGGAACCACGAATCCGGCGCATCCGGTCATGTTTCCCAACAAGAACGCTGTCTGTCGCATCGTCTGCTCGACATCCAATTGCTGCATCTCGTAGGCCTCAACGATTTCCACCCGTTCCTCACGGGTCAATTCGGAGAGATCGAGCAGCCACTCCACGAAGAATTTGTATCCCCGTTTGGTTGGGACGCGGCCTGATGAGGAATATGGCTTGGCGATGAAACCGGCCTCCTCTAGGTCGTTCATATCGTTGCGCACGGTCGCTGAGCTGACCTCCAGACCATAGTCCTCCAGAATCATGCGAGACGATACCGGTTCACGAAACCGGATATAGCGATCTACAATCTCTTTGAGAATCAAGCGTTGGCGCTCG
Organism: bacterium; assembly: GCA_030671645.1. Lineage (GTDB taxonomy): Bacteria > Bipolaricaulota > Bipolaricaulia > UBA7950 > UBA9294 > SPBW01. Next base: position 1,477 of record DAOVHV010000034.1, read on the forward strand.
GGAAGATCCATCATTGTTAGTTAGCACTCTCCATATTGATCTGCTAATGGTAGTGGCAACGGGGACTTCTGTCAATGTAGAGGCTAGGTCGATGAAGATGCAGGACAGTGCTGACTAGTTCGGTTATGCACCACAACACTTCTTGTACTTCTTGCCCGATCCGCAGGGACACGGATCGTTCCGTCCGGGTTTCTTATCGACGCGTGCTTGGACGGCAGTGGAACTACGTGAAGCAGCAGTAGACGAGACGTTGGCTGCTGTACTGGACGGGTGCACATATTGAAACTTTCGATCGGGCCGTTTGGGGGCCGGGCCGGTAGAAATGGTGAGGCGTGGATTGAGCAACGACTTGCACGTCTTCTCGGCGGTACGGGCCAGCATCTCCTGGAACAGGACGAACGACTCGCGTTTGAACGCGACCAAGGGGTCGGTTCCGCCGAAGGCGGCCCAACCGATGCCGCCCTTGAGGTCATCGAGTGTATACAAATGCGTGCGCCAAGCCTCGTCAATGGTCTGCAGAAGGATGTATCTTGCCAACAAGGGGAACGGTTTTCCCAGACGCGCTTTCTGATTAGCCCACGCCTTGTCTAGATGAGTTCTGGCGATCTCGATCAATTCAGCTGGCGAATGCCCAGTCATCTCGGACTCACGGATCGAACCGAAGGAGGAGGACAACTCTTGGGCGAGGCCGTGCAAGTTCCACGCGTCCTGAGGCGTCGAGGCAGCAACATACGACGACACGATGTTGCTCGCGATCTCGTCGAACAACTGAGCCAGGTACTGATCGAGATCGGCTTCGAGCTGCGGAACCAACTCTTCGACCTGATCCCGAGGAGGAAGCAAGAAGCGATCGCGTACGGCATAGATGGCTTCCCGCTGCTTTGAGAGCACCAGATCGAACTCCACCAGGCGCTTTCGGATCTCGAAGTTGCGGCCTTCCACGCGTTTCTGAGCGCGGCGGATGGCCCCGGTAAGCATGTTGTGCTCGATGGCCTCGCCTTCCTCCAATCCGATTCGATCCATCAGAGGACCCATGCGATCGCCGCCGAAAATGCGCAACAAGTCGTCCTCCATCGACAAGTAGAACAGGGATGAGCCCGGATCCCCTTGTCGCCCGGCTCGTCCGAGCAACTGGTTGTCGATGCGGCGCGATTCGTGGCGCTGGCAGCCGATGACATGCAATCCACCCAACTTGGGTACACCGTCGCCTAGTTTGATGTCCGTTCCGCGGCCGGCCATGTTGGTGGCCACGGTGATAGCACCGCGCTGTCCCGCTTGAGCAACAATCTCGGCTTCTTGTTCGTGGTATTTGGCATTGAGTACGTGATGATCGAGCTTTCGCTTCTTCAGCAATGCAGACAGATACTCGGATTTCTCGATGGAATTGGTCCCAATCAGCACCGGCCGTTCGGCTTGATGCATGGTTTCGACCTCGTCGGCAATCGCCTCGAACTTCGCCTTTTGGGTACGGAAGATTCTGTCCGGCTTGGCATCTCGCTGAAGCGGCATGTTGGTCGGTATGACCAATACGGGAAGGCCGTAAATCTGTTTGAATTCGTCTTCTTCCGTTTTGGCCGTTCCCGTCATTCCACTTAGACCCTTATAAAGCTGGAAATAGTGCTGGAGCGTAATCTGGGCCAGCGTCTGGGATTCGCGCTGAACCTTCAGACCTTCCTTAGCTTCGATCGCCTGATGGAGACCGTCGGAATAGCGCCGGTCCGGCATCAAGCGCCCGGTGAATTCATCTACGATCATGACGTGATCGTCCTTGATAATGTACTGCTGTTCCTTCTTGAAGAAATGAAGGGCCCGGAGCGCCGTTTCGATGTGATGAAGCGTCTCGGCGTGTTCGGGCGTAAAGAGACTCTCGATGGACAAGGCATTCTCCGCCTTGCGGATGCCCTCGTCAGTCAGAGTCAAACGACGTGATTCCTCGTCCATTTCGAAATCCTTGTCGCGGTGGAACCGCTTGGTCAGGGCGGCGAATTTTCGATAACGATCGAGTGCATCGGCAGCCGATCCGGAGATGATGAGCGGCGTTCGCGCCTCGTCAATGAGGATGTTGTCGATCTCGTCAACGATGGCGAAATCCAACGGCTCTTGAGCCTTTCGGTCGAGGGAATGAACCATGTTGTCGCGCAGATAGTCGAATCCGAACTGATTGTTGGTTCCGTAGGTGATGTCGGCTTGATAGGCGATTTGACGCTCTTCGGGCGGCATGCCATCTTGCAGCAATCCCACCGACAGTCCGAGAAACTCGTACACCGGCCCCATCCATTCGCGGTCTCGGCGTGCTAAATAGTCGTTGACCGTGACGATATGGACTTTGCCGCACAAGGCGTTGAGCGTGGCCGGCAGAGTGGCGACCAGTGTCTTCCCTTCTCCCGTCTGCATTTCGGAGATCTTCCGGTCGTCCAGCGCGAATCCACCCACGATCTGCACGTCGAACGGACGAAGCCCGATCGTTCGCATTGCCACCTCCCGAACGACGGCATAGACTTCGGCTCGAAGAGATGATTTGGGAACGCCATCCTCAAGCTGTTGCTTGAATTCGGCTGTCTTGGCACGAAGAGCGTCGTCGGACAGTGCCGTCACATCGTCGGCCCATGCATTGACGGTGCGAAGTTCCTTCTCGTATTTCTTGAGCTGCTGAGCGTTTGTTTGCCCCAGCATGCGTTCTACTGCGTGTCGAATGTTGTCAATGGCCATGGGAAATCACCGGGTCAGTATAGGAACGGCTATCCGTGCTTTCAAGGAGTGTCTGGGGCGGGCAGCTTGCGAAGCCGTTCGTAGATTGTTGCCCGTTCGTAGGTCAGCTTCTCGATTTGATCTCGAAGCTCGGCATATCTAACGGCGGTGAGGACGCCCCCCCCCGCTTCGAAGGCCGCGCGAGTTTTCGCCAGCAGCTGATCGATGACCTCAACTCCCTGTTCATAGGTGGCGCGGGCTTCATCAAACCTTTCTAGAGCTTCATAAATCGATCCCAGGCCGATGTACGCTGTTTCATAAGTCGAATACTGGACAAGTAGCTCTTCGATCAAGTTAGCGGCACCCACTGGATCGCCTGTTTCACTGATCGCAAGCGCGCGGAGGTAGCGAGCACGCGGTTCGATCTCGGAACGAGGGTGACTGGCCAGCAACAAATCGAGCGGTTCAAAGGCTCGTTCGGACTGACCTGTGTTGACGAGTAGGTTAGCGAAATTCAGCAGCGACGCCTCGTCAACGAACCGCGTCATGCACTTCTCCAAGTTCTCTTCAGCCTCGTCAAGTTTTCCGAGTTGGATCTGGGCAATCGCGAGGTAGTAATAGGACTGCCTCGGTGCGAAATCAAGCTTGAGGCTCTGCTCGAGAGTGGTCTCTCCGGTTGAGTACAACCCTGCCTGCACTTGGGCGATGCCGCGCTCCATCAACCAGTTTGCTCGCAGGTCGGCGATCGCAAATAACGAAACACTGACGGCGATTACGACCAGAACAGCGTGAAGCGCTTTGCTCTTCCATCCGTCGAGTGTCCAGGTAAAGGTCATGGATTCTCCGTATCCGAGTGAGAGAGCCAATCCACAGAAGACGATCAATTCAAGGCTTGATCCCACCACATGGGCGGGGAAGCTGACCAAGCTGTGAACGAGAAACGCCAAGATACCCGCCGCGAGCAGCAGCAAGTCGAGACGATCGTTCTCGTTGCTGCGTTTCAATCGAATCCATAACGAGACGGCGAGTGTCCCGAGGGAGCAGAAGAGCATAAACAGCCCGACGGATCCAAGCTCTGCTCCAATCTGAATGTATTCGTTGTGTGCTTGCGAAGCTCTGGGGATGTAAAAGTCGAAGGCTTGGCCACGCTCGGTGGCCAAGAAATCGGCTTTGAAAGGAATAAAGTTGAGTTTGTAGTTACCTAAACCGACGCCGGTGATCGGATGATCGGCGAACATTTCCGCTCCAATCCACCAATCCCAAGCGCGTGTCTTCCCGGAATTGGACTCCCACAGTCTGACCAGAAAAGGCTTCTCGCTGACTGTGTCCGCCGAACTGATAGGGGGAAGGTTCTGGAGAACCAAGATCAACGGGAAGACGCAAACGGCAATAACGGCTCCCGCGAGTGCGAGACGCCACCTTCGATTGGTGCGAACGGGCCGAAAGATGAGCCAGCCGACAACAAGGGCTCCGGCAACGAGAGGGAGCGTGGTTTGAACGCCGGTCTGGCGAAGCAACAGCATCACGGCAAACAAGAACGCGAGCAGAATGACAACGAGAGCCTTAACCCAGCGCGAGCGAGCTCTGAGAAGCAAGATGACGGCTGGATAGAACAGATAAAGTAGAAATCCGCCGAGATGATTGCGATTGCCCATGGTGGAGATGATGGCGGTTACGCCCGTTTCTCCAGGATTCCCGGGAACGATGCCGAAGTACTGAAGAACACCGTACAACGCAGCCAAAGTGCCCGATGCGAACAGTGCGGTGAGGAGCCAACGGACATCACGCTGGTCGCGAACGACGTTGGCGATCATCCAGAGAAGCAGCACGAAATACACCAGCAGGATCGTACTCTGCACGACGACGCGGCCGTTGGTTGCCTGAATCAAGGACAGGAACCCGGCGAGGGCGATGCCGAGCACGGGAATCAGGAGCCAGGGAATGCGGATCGTCCAAGACGTTTGCCGCCAAACAGTGAGTCCCCACACCATCAGAAGAGCGGAAATGAGGATCAGGCTGACGATGGACTTCGTGTAGTTGTAGTCCGTTAGACCCGGCCACATGAGGAGCGGGAGCGCAAAAACGGCTACTGCGATTGCTGCAACCAGGATTCGCTCTAGCGTGAAGCGGGGCGCTTTCCTCTTCTTCTCACGGTTCCGTTGGACAGACATTCCGACTTATTATAGGCATCTGAGCACGATGTCGGGAATGTCCGTTTGAGGTTGCTCGCTCCGGATCGATAGAGCGCAAAGGGTTGCGGCGCTTCAGGGTAGCTCATCCAGCCGTTCGATCGCGATGTCCCGTTGCTGGACGAGAAGTTCGATCTCCGCCCGGATCTGTCCGTATTCGGCGATGGCTGTGACCGTTCCCGTTCCCAACCGGGCGTTCGCTCTTTCCAGTTTTTGATCGATCAATCGGAGGGCCGTTTCGAGGTTCTTACGTGCCGAATTTGTCAATCCCTGGGCGGCGTACAAATCTCCCAATGCAATGAATCCGGTTTCATACGATGAGTGATTCTGCGTCAGGGACTCAAGTAATTGAACGGCGCGATCGTATTCTTGTCGCTGGATCGCGATGACGGCCTCGATGTAGCGGGCTTGTCGTTCGACGATATCGCGATGACGGCCGTCAAGCAAGACGTCGACAGCGACTTGCGCTTTCTCCAGTTCACCCCGATTGGCTCCCAAGTTGGCGTAGGTGAGATAGACGCCTTCATCCAAGAACCGTTTCATGCACAACTCGAGGTTCTCCCAGGCCTCATCGAACTGGTTGAGCTGAAGCTGGGCCAAGGCCAGGTGGTAATAAGTTTGCCTGGGAGCGAAATCGTATCGAAGGCTGGCTGATAGCAAAGCCTCGGCCGTATGCTTGTTACGCAATTGCAGCTGCTTGATGCCTTCGGTCATTAGGACATTGGCGAAAAGATCAGCAACGGCGAAGCCGGATACGACAATGCCGATGACGGCAATGCTTACGACCGAAACCGGGAGCTTCCATCGAGAAAGCGAAAGCGTACGCACCGCGCTTTCGCCGAAGACGGGTGAATGCACAATCCCGATGATGGCGATGAACACCAGGCTTGAAGCCGGCAAGTGTGCTGGGAAGCTCACTAAGGCATGCACGAAGACGGGGATGACACCGCACGCCAGCAGAATCAGCTCCAGTCGCTTGTTCTCATCCTTCATCCGGTGGATTCGAAGCCAGAACGAGACAACGAGAACGGTCATGAATCCGAGCACGGCCAGTCCTCCGAGAATGCCCAGCTCGGCGAGCGCTTGGGCATAATCGTTGTGGGCTTGGGCTGCGCGCGGAATGTAGAAGTCGTAGTTCTCGCCGCGCGGCGAGGTCAGGAATTCTGCCTTGTAAGCAAGGAAATTGAGTTTGTAGTTACCGAGCCCCACTCCGACCACCGGGGATTCCTTAAACATTTCCCAGCCGACCCACCAGTCCCAAGAACGCGTTCTTCCTGAGTTCTTCTCCCAAATCCGGCCGATCCAGGAAGACTTGTCAGCCGACAGTCCAACCACCGAGTTGAAGGGGCCGGAAGGCGCTGCTACCAAGAACGTGATGACGAGCAGCAGCAGCAGAACCAAGATCCAGAGGCGATTCTTGCGAATAGGGTCTACTGGACGGAAGATCGCCCAACCCACCACCAGTGCGACGGCAGCCACCACAAGGGACACGACCACAGCCGTTTGCTGCACCAACATGGCCATGCCGAAGCAAAACGCGATCATCAGAATCGAGAGAACGCGGACCCAGCGCCATCGGGGACTCAGAACGAGAATGACCGACGGAAACAACAGATAGGCCAAGAATCCGCCCAAGTAGTTGCGGTTTCCTAACGTCGAGATGGTCTCGCGTAGTCCGCTGTCGCCAAACGGGCCGGCCAGAACGCCAAGGTACTGAAGTAAACCGTACAAACTGGCCAAGAAACCCGAAAGCAAGATGGCGAACAGCAGCAGATGCACGTCTTTTCGTTCTCGTATTACGTTGGCGATGATGAGAAGCATCTGGAAAAAGAAGACAAC
>DAOVHV010000086.1 GCA_030671645.1 bacterium
GCTATAACGTCGCTCTTCAAGTCGTTCTTGGACAATGAGTTTTGACAAGGCATTGAGTTCGTATGTATTGAACATGATTCCTCCTCTCGAATTTCGGGCTATGCTGATTCTTGATCGTTCTCAAGGAATGCCTTGAGAGATTGAAGGGCTGCATCCAAACCTTCCGAACGGGCCCCGAATCTCTGACGGTGCCCGTTTTCCTTCGTTTCGACATGAATAGACACCAGCCCAGCAAGGCGGAGAGCCGACAAATGATGGATGATGGTCGGCATTCGCAGGCGCAGGCATTTGGTCAGCTCAGCCATGGTCATTGGCTCTTGATGCAAGTACCGAAGTATTCGCAATCTCGTGGGATCAGCCAGTGCTTTCAGGGAGACACGAAGGGCGTCGGGAACTGGCTCTCCAGGAACGAGGGAATCTTCGACCGGGCGTGCTCCGAATGTCCACAGTCGATGGCTAGTCCCAATTGCGTGGATTTGTACAAAGGGATTGATCCAGTATGACGGAACCAGTATCAGTTCCTCTATGTTCGGAAGATCGGCATAGCGAATTCCTTGCGAAATCTCCTCAATGAGGGCCATGGATGAAAGCATCTTCGATCGTTCTTGTGCATGTCCGAGAGCTCGTTTCAGTTTCGGGGCAATTCTCTGCTCCTCTTCTTTGAAGAAGACATCCTGATAGTTGCGCAGTGCACGTAGCAACCCTTCACCGAATGCCTCCGCTTGGGACCATGTGTCCAGGATCAACGTCAGATCCTCGAGACCTGGACCAGGATGCCGCGACTTCTTCTTCGACGTCCGAAACGCGCGCAATGTCTCCAGATCAGTTTCATTCCAGGAGCCCTCCTTCGAAATCGAGACCAACAGCTGCTGCTCCAGAGAGCACTTGTCATCCTGAATCGGACAACAAGCCAGCGCTGAGAGTCGGTTCTGCGCCTGAATCTGTGAAAGAGCAACGAGGCAGTGCTCAACATCTTTGGGATGAGGCAAGGAGTAGATCCACTTGGCAGGAGTATCGAGGACAACGAGCGACGTATCTAAGACCTCTCGATCTTCGGATTGGAGACGCGCTCTCATTCCGGAGGCCCATGAACTGCGAACGCCAAATCTCTTGGGTTCTTTGAGAACGGCATAACTGATAAAGAAGTCGTAGGCGGTTCCTAAATCCCAGCTGATTCTCATCCGGTCTGTCGCGTGTTCATTGGAAAGCATCGCGGACTCCTTGTAGATCGCCATCTAAGTTAGACATATATATAACATAGACCGCCATCTAAGTCAAGAACAGAAGACTACCTCCCTGGTTGTACACGAGTACGTTGAAGCGCTGACAAGCTTCAGCAGGGTGGTGGATAGATCCGCATGCGATGTGTAGACCCAGGTTCCTTGAGCCCAGTCGTGCAGAATAGGCGTTACCGTTCGTAGATCTTCGCCTCTTCCGTGAATCCGTTGACCTGATCTGCCATCAACCCGGGAAACACCTCGACCTTGAGGCGTTTGTCATCCAGAAACTGGAACAAGACTGTACCTTCAACGTGCTGAGGATACACCCGTACAAAAATATCGGGAGCCGCTGTTCGAGTGATGCCGAACCACGGCTCGTCCGTTGACGCGATGATGTACTGAGACCCCACCAGCTCGTATTTCACCAGTCCTGATTCCACGGTAACCAGTGCAGGATGAGGATTCAGGTTCCCGATTGCGTACTGCGCCGTGCGTCCGTCGTAAGATCCTAAGGAGACGAAAATCGCCCTGGGGTCTATGGGATCGGGAGCAACGGCGAGATGCGTACTCCAGTAACCGACTTGCTGATCCGGAGCCACCGTACCTGTGATGTCCGAGTTGCCTGCATACCCGTTGGTGTTCTCGACAAACCAGTTACCCATCAACGCACCGTGAACGTCGTGATCGAGCTTACCTCCCAACGGATCAACTTGTCGCACGTTCTTGGTCAGTAGCCGGCTGCGAACGGGCTCGTCGAAATAGTCGTAGGGATCGACAGTGTGGACCTTCCACGGCTCGACCACGTAGCTGAGTGGATTAACGAAGCCGGGAAGGATGACGCGATCGTCGTGCACTGAGAAGTCAAACCCCGCGGTCCCGCCGTCGTACGCGATAATCTCACCGGCAGAGATGAGAATACGCTCAAATGCAGATCGGTTGGACGAAAGCGTTCCGTCAAGATGGGCAAGTGCGCCAACTAGTTCTTCGAGATGAATCCAAATGGTGAACACATCGCACGAATGTTCGATGATCACACGATAATCATCGCGCATGAAGTCGACTTGGACGACCACACCATCAGCGGGAGAATGGACGGTGTAAGTATCGAGCGGCACGTCCAGACTGGCCCAGTAGTAGTACTGATGATCCACCGGCGTCACATGGGCGCCGGTCATCAATCCGAGGGGAAAGATGTGGCTGAGATCGGCCGGATCCGCCGGAGCGGCCGTGAATCGTACGTCTCCCGAACCTTGACACTGACCGCGCGTGAAGTATTGGGACAGAGGTTCCAAATTCCACGGATCAACCGACGGTTCCCAGAACCCAAACACACCGGCGAAACAACCGGTCAGCAACGAGACTCCTAGTACGGCGGCTACGAGAGCGAACTTCTTCCTTTTGGTCATGACCTTCATAGCTCTCACCGAACCGATTATGCCTGCTATGTGTTTGAACGAGTCCGTGGATAGAATGTCCGGGGCCCACTTGCTTGGATGATAGTTCTTGCCGTAGTGGAAGAAGGTCGATGAGGGTGTGTCCGAATCGCATCTGAGCATGCAAGCGGACACCGCACCGGTTCCCTATTCCAAGCTTCAGATAACCCGAGGACAGTGGAAGTCTCGGCGTGAGATGCAGTCCGACAAAGATGGAAAGGACACGGTATGACAAACTGGGAAAGACAAGCCACCCAAGGCTCAGACGTTTCCGTGGATATCAGACAGCACAGCCAGTTTCAGCCCTAGCTCAGGAGGCAAGGATCTCACCCAATGTCATGATGAATCGTTCGTTTTGATCGGGTGTGCCGATCGACACGCGGAGGAATTCGGGCAGATCGTATCCTCTGCACGGGCGCACGATGACGCCGCGTTTGAGCAAACTCTGCTGAACGGTTGAAGCGTTGAGGCCGATTCGGATCAGGATGAAGTTGGTGTGAGATTCTGCGTAGCTCAATCCCAACCGGTCCAACTCGCGACACAGAACCTGTCGTCCGATCTTGTTGGTATCCACGGACTGGGTGACAAAGTCGGAATCCTTCAAAGCGGCGATGCCGGCGGCCTGAGCCAGCCCGTTCACGTTAAACGGCGGTTTGATTTTGAATAAGGTGGAGATCACTTCGGGATGGGCAAAGCCATAGCCGATGCGAATGCCGGCCAGTCCGTAAACTTTGGAGAACGTGCGTAGCACGAACACGTTCTTTCGCCTCCCCCGGACATAGGCGAGCGAATTCGGGAAGGAATCCGAATCGACCATCTCGTAATAGGCTTCGTCTAGCACGATGATGACGCTTTCCGGCACGCGCCGTATGAATGCATCAACTGCGTCGGCATGGACGATGGTTCCGGTGGGATTGTTGGGATTGCAGACGTAGACGATCTTGGTTCGTTCCGTGATCGCATCCGCCATCGCGTTCAGATCAATGCCATGGCCCGAGGTGAGCGGCGTTTTGATCATGCGGGCACGCATGGCCGCTGTATAGATATCGTACATGGGGAAGGACGATCGGCTGACCACGACCTCGTCCCCATCCTCGAGATAGGCCATCGAGAGTTCGAGGATGAGGTCGTCGGCTCCGTTGCCGACAGCCACTTGAGACATGTCGATGCTGAAATGCTCGGCCAATGCGGAACGAAACTCGTAATTGGCACCATCAGGATAATGATTCAGCTTGGGAAGGGCTGCTTTCATGGCGGCAAGTGCTTTTGGAGAGACGCCAAGAGGGTTCTCATTGGATGCCATCTTGATAACATCGTCGAGACCGTACTCACGCTTGACGTCTTCGATCGGTTTGCCGGGAACATAGGGGTTGATGGATTCCAATCCATGCTGCTGATGAATGCCTTTGCTCATGCTGTCAGCTACTCCTTTGATGGGGCGCTCCGTTTGTCGGAATCAGTCGTACGTCGCCTGCTGCGCATCCTCGTTCGAACAGAAAAACAGGATTGAGATCAAGTTCCTCGATTCCATGGAAGCGATACGGAAGCCGGGAGATGTCTGAAACCAGTTGCGCCAATGCGGGGATATCTCTGAGAACCTTGCCTCTTGACCCTCTCAAGATCTCGATTCCGTCGAGGCTTTCGATCATACGATGCGCTTCGGTCACGGATACCGGCGCTACGCGAAGTACGAGATCTTTGAAGATTTCCGTGTAGATTCCTCCCAGCCCAACAGCGATCACGGGCCCGAATTGCCGGTCGTTCGATAGTCCTACGATGGCTTCCACCGGATCCTCGATCATCGCCGAAATCAGCACGCCGTGAAATCCACCCAACGGTGTGAGTCCTTTCATTTTCGAGAAGGCCGCTTCGATATCACCCGGAGACGTCAAGTGAAGGGCTACGCCACCCAAATCCGTTTTATGCACGACCATCGGAGACACGATCTTCATGGCCACCGCGCTCTCAAGGGTACGTGGATGTTTGAACGATCGTGCAGCATACACTGCCTCATCGGCGGTGCGGGCGAAGATGCGCGGAATGACGGGAAATCCAAGACCTTCCAACCAATCCATGGCTTCGGGTTCCGTCGGTCGTTGCTCCCAGGGCAGCCTCTCCTTGGTCGTTGCACCCATGCCCTCAACAGGAGAAACGCCTTTAGGCGTTTCTCCCGTAAGCGCGTGCTTCGCGCGCGCGGCGTGCTCAGCGTACGTGGCCAAATGAGCGAGAACGCGCGCGCACCGTTCCCCTGTTACGAAGTTGGGAACGTTGCCGGCCTTGAGAATCGGGAGCGCCGCTTGTGCCGGCCGACCGGCGACGAACGACGCTGCGATCGGCTTGCCCGTCTCCCGAGCGGCGGCAACGACACCTCGCGCAACTGGGGCGACATCGAGGTAGGGCGTGTTCACATTGATGGCGATTGCGGCGTCGTATTCGCTCAAGGCCTCGATCAGAGTGACTTGGTAGTCATCCTCTGTCCCTTGCACCGTCAGATCGAACGGATTTGTGAACGAGCAGAAAGGCGAAATCCTTTCCGCCAAGCGATCGCGCAGATCGGGACTTGGAGGAGTTATCTCAAGCCCTACGCGATCGCCGGCATCCGCCGCCAACACCCCGGGGCCACCGGAATTAGTGACGATGGCAATGCGATTCCCTCGCACAGGGGGTAGATGCACGAATCCTCGACACAGATCAAACATCTCTTCGATGCCGTCAACTCGAATGGCTCCACATTGGGCCAGTGCGGCCTCGTACACGGCATCCGATCCGGCC
>DAOVHV010000013.1 GCA_030671645.1 bacterium
CATGAAGGCGACAAGAAGATTGCGCCCCAAGGCAAGCTCGCCGAAGTCACTCGAAGGTCCGTCGGCAAGCAAATTCCCTACTTCGATCTTGTCATCCTCGGATACAACCGGACGCTGGTGCAGAATCGTATCTTGGTTAGAGCGCTCAAAATTAACCAGCGGATAGCTGTGCTTCTTGCGCCCTTTCTTGATCACGATTTCCTTCGCATCGACAAACTCGACCACACCCGCTTCTTCAGACACAAGCAGCATGCCTGAATCCATCGCCGCTTGGCGTTCGAGCCCGGTTCCCACCAGCGGAGCCTCGGGGCGAAGCAACGGCACCGATTGGCGCTGCATGTTGGCTCCCATCAGAGCCCGGTTCGAGTCGTCATGCTCAAGGAATGGGATCAGTGCAGACGAAATCCCCACCAATGCCTGAGGTGAAACGCCGATGTAATCCACTTCGGACGGTGGAACGAGGTGAACCTCTTCCCGGCCTGTGCGGACCTCAACCCGCTCACCCAACAACTTCCCATTCTTTCCAACGGGCGAGGTAGCGGGTGCGAGATTCAAGCGTTCCTCATCGTCCGCCATCAGGTAATCGATTTTGTCGGTTACCTTCCCTTTGACCACCTTGCGGTATGGAGCCACAAGGAAGCCGAATTCGTTGACACTGGCATAACATGCCAGCGAGGTAATGAGTCCAATGTTCTGGCCTTCCGGAGTCTCGATGGGGCAAATGCGCGCATAGTGCGATGAATGTACGTCGCGAACTTCGATCTTCGCTCGACGTTTGGTCAATCCTCCGCCGAGTGCATTCAGACGCCGCTTGTGAGTCAGCTCTGTCAGGGGGTTGGTCTGCTCAAGAAACTGAGAGAATCGCCCTGTATAAAACAGCTGATTGATCGCTCCCTGGACCGTTCGCGTCGAGATAATGCGCCGAATGGTATCCTTCTCCTCCAACGCGTACTTCGACAGCTTGTCCCGCGCGATCCTCGCCATGCGCACCAAGCCGGTTCGAATAGCATTCTCGGCCAACTCGCCCGGTAATCGCACCCGCTTGTTGGCCAGATGGTCCTTCTCATCAAGAAGGGAAGGATTGTCAGGCACTTCGAGCAACAGGCGGATCGTACGAACAATGTCCGCCAGATAAAGAACCGGTTGCTTCAGTTGCAGGCCTAGTTTCTTGTTGACCTTGAATCGCCCTACTTCGGACAAGTGATAACTGGTCGGGTGAAAGTACAGACGCTCGATGTACTCGCCCATCTGCGCCGGCGACGAACGATCGGACGGCCGCAGTCTTCGATACACAGCACGAAGGGCTTCTTCCTGCGTCGTCGTCTGATCCTCATCCAACGAGTGTTGGATGTGGCGATTGACCAACCTCAAGGATTTGAGCTTGGCCTTCTCCAGCACCGGCAGATGCTCTTCTTGAAGCGTCTGGCCTGCCAGCAGCAGCGGTTCCTCGCCACCGGTGTTAATATCATCCGCAACAAGATAGCCGATGTATCCTTCAAGCTGTGCCGCGGTGACCGGGGCTACCTCGAAACCGAAATAGCGGCGAAGCCGTGGCACGTCGAACCCCAGCGCCTTCAGCAGAGTGGTCGCCGGCACCTTTGCCTTGCGATCTAGATGCGCCCGCAAGGTCGAGCGGCGGGTATCGAGCACGATCTCCAACCAAGCCCCCATTTCGGGCAGGATGTGTCCTTTGAACTGCTGTTTGTCTTCTCGTGTGATGTACACGCCCGGAGCGCGCGTCAGTTCGTTAACCAGCGCGTTTTCGGATCCATTGATGATGAAGGTTCCGCGCCCGGTCATCATCGGGAAATCGCCGATGTAGAGTTCGGTCTCCTGAATTTGTTTGCCTTCTTGCAGCAAACGAGCGGTCACTCGAAGCGGACGGGAAAAGGTTAGATCCTTGTCTTTGCATTCCAGTTCCGAGTTGCGCGGTTCACCCAGATAAGGATCGATAAACTCCAGCACCAAACCATCTCTTCTGTGCCCCTCAATTGGGGTAATCTCCGCAAAAGCGCGCGAAATCCCGTCTTCGACAAAACTGGCAAAGGACTTGCGTATATCTTGCAGCAAATAGGGCGGGGGAAGGATTTGCTGAATCCGTCCGTACGATCTTCTCTCTCGATACCTCATCTTCACCCCTTGAAAGAACGCTCTGCCCCAAGGTGACGTGCACCTTTAAGGCAGGCATTCAATAACAGCGTCCGATAGGGCGTATCCTCAGATTACTGTAGTTCGACTTCAGCTCCAGCCGCCTCCAGTTTTTCCTTGAGGCTCGTCGCTTCATCATTGGACACGTCTTCTTTGATCGTGGCCGGAAGATTATCGGCGAGCTCTTTGCATTCCTTGAGGCCCTTGCCAGTGATCTCTTTGATTTCCTTGATCACTTGGATCTTCTTCTGTCCGGCACTGGTCATGACCACCTTAAGCGTCTCACTAGCACCATCGCCATCGGCCTCTCCACCAGCGGGTGCAACTGCAACTGCAACCGGAGCCGCCACTGCCGCCGAAACGTTGAAACGTTCCTCGAACATTTCGACAAGCTCAGCCAGCTCCTTTACCGACAACTCCTCAATCTGTTGAAGGATATCTTCTTTTGCCATCTTAGTTAAGCCTCCTCTTTCTGATCCTCACGTTGTTTTTTCACTTCATTCAGGACGACGGCCAGTTCTCGAATCTTGGCCTGCAGCATGAATGCCATCGCGCGCATCGGACTGGCCAGCAGGTATGCCACCTTCGTCAGAAGCTGTTCGCGTGACGGCAGAGCCGCGTACTTCGCAACCTCGTCCTCGGGAACGACAACCCCTTCAAATAAGCCGCCTTTCAGCGTGTAGTTGGGGGAATACTTTCTCCGACATTCATCGGACAGTTTGAACGCAATCGCCGGGTCTTAGTAGGCCAGCGCAACGCTGATCGGCCCATCGAACAGTTCGGCCAATCCTTCGATTCCAGCATCATTCGCTGCAATCCGCGCCAGTGTGTCTTTGACGACCCGATATTCCAGCCCTTCCTTGGTGAACTTCTCACGAAGCTCAACCATCTCATTGGCTGTCAATCCACGATAGTCCGCTAACACCAGCGATGCTGCGCTCTCGAACTTCTCTTTCAAGCGTGCGACTTCATCAATCTTTGCTTGTGTTGGCATCTCGAGCACCTACTCCGTGGATTCCATGATTTCGTTCACATCCGCCGCGTCCAGTGTGATTCCAGGGCCCATGGTGGAAGCGATACAAACCTTGCGCATGTACTGTCCCCGGACACCGTCCCCCGGCCGACGCTCGCCAACACTCCGAATGATCTCCGTCAAGTTTTCCTTCAATGCGGAAGACTCGAACGAGGTCTTGCCAAACAACGAATGGATGACTCCTTGCTTATCGGAACGGAATTCAACCATTCCGCCTTTCAACTCGGAAATCACTTGACCGATGTCTTTGGTGACGGTTCCGGTCTTGGGGCTTGGCATCATACCACGTGGGCCAAGGACCTTGCCCAGCTTTCCGACCACAGGCATCATATCGGGCGTTGCTACAACCTTGTCGAATTCGAACCAGCCGTCTTGAATCCGTTTTGACAGATCCTCACCGCCGACAAAATCGGCGCCGGCCTCTTCTGCTTCAGAGATTGCTCCACCTTTCGCAAACGCAAGGATGCGGACGGTCTTTCCGGTTCCATTCGGCAGATTGCACGTACCACGAACGACCACTTGCGACGCTTTGATCCCAAGGAGAAACGTCACTTCGGCCGTCTCATCGAATTTCGCAGTTGCGCCCGCCTTCAGCTTCTCAACTGCGGATTCAAGGCCATACGTGGTTTTGGGTTCGATGAGTGTGGCCGCGCTCGAATAACGCTTGCTGTGCCTCATTCGTCGACCACCTCCACTCCCATGTTTCGAGCCGTGCCTTCGATGATTCGCATCGCCGACTCCAACTTGTAGGTGTTGAGGTCGGGCATCTTGCGCTCAGCGATCCGTCGCACCTGTTCTTTGTTGATTTTCGCAACTTTGATCATGTGCGGTTCTTCCGATCCGGATTGGATTCCCGCCGCCATTTTTATCAACTCGGCAGCCGGAGGCTGTTTGAGCACAAAGTCGTAGTCCCCACGCAAGTACACGGAAATGACCACAGGAATGATCACACCTGGGGTCTCTCCTTTGGTGGCATCATTGAACTTCTTGCAGAAGTCCATGATGTTGAGCTTGTGCTCACCGAGGGCGGGTCCAACCGGAGGCGCGGGCGTCGCTTGACCCGCACGAATGTGCAGGTTGATCTTCGCGACTACAGTTCTAGACATCTTGCCTCCTCCCCTTTTGGTGACATATCTAAGCGTTAGAGCTTCTCGATTCCTTCGAACCCAAGACGCACCGGCGTCTCTCGTCCGAAGATCTTGACCATCACGGTCAATTCTTCCGCTTCTTTGTCGATTTCCTTGATAGAACCGGTGAAATCGGCGAATGGGCCGTCAACGATCTCCACAACTTCGCCGACCGTGAAATCGATTTCGATCCGGGGCTCTCTGTGTTCGTCGGCTGCGTCTCCACCCACAGTAGCGGCAACCGATGGAATGGCTAATAGGCCCGCTTTTCGCTTGATGAGTTTCATCTCGGGGCCTTCGATCGGCATCGGCTTGTATCGGGAGCCGACGTAGCGAACGGCGCCTTTGATACCGTCAATAAGCTCCATCATCTGCTCTTCTTCCAACCCCATCCGCCCGAACACGTAGCCCGGGAACAAGCGTCGTTTCTCGATCCGCTGAATCATTACGATGCGCTTGTCCTTGTATTCCTTCACTTTCAGAAGTCCCGACGCTCGGCTGGTAATCTGATCTTCCGTTTCGATAAGATCGCCGGCTTCGAGCGTAAGTCCCTCGCGAATGCGGGACAGGTATTTTTCTGGAATGATTCGTTTCTTTTCCTTGCCGTCTTCGCATTCAAACGTCACACGACGAACCTTATCTCGCGAGACAATCGCGCCTCGATTCACAACCACATATTGTTCGTCGGAGTCCGAGGTTAGAGGCACGCCGTTGCGAATTTTCTCGCCGACGCGGATGTCGCGTCGAATGCGCTTGTCGGCTGGAATGAGATAGACCTCTTCGTTGCGATTGGTCATCTCGACGATAACGCGCTGCAAGGATTCGACTTCGGTGACCTTGGCCTTGTCTTCAATGTGTCGAGGGGGTTTGCGTGCGATGACATCGCCGCGTTGAACGCGTTCGTTCGGTTTGACTACCAGATCGTAATCATACGGAATGCGGTATTCGGTGCTCGCTCCGCGGCGGCTGCGCGACGTGATAACCTCTTCGACAGGAACGAGGAAGAACGTGTCCTCCCCCTCAAGAGCGAACCGTTCCAATGCACGCTCCCACTGGCGTTTGCGAATCCGGTCGTTGAGATCTTCTTTGACCTTCAATTCGGACCCGGCATAAGTCTGGATGGCATACCACTTTTTCAGACGCATAATTCCTTTAGCTCGATCGGATGAGAATCTTGAGCAGGGTTCCGAGAATACCGTCGACTCCCCAAATGTAGAGCGTCACCAGCACCACAAGCAGCAGGATCAGCGCCGTCAATGAGATGACCTCGTTGCGGGTAGGCCAGCTCACTCGGGCAACTTCAGCTCGGACGCCCTTAAAGTAATTCGTGATTCGTTCGAACATCGTTTTCCTCACCTCGCGTTGCAGGCCCGGGAGGGCTCGAACCCCCAGCCTTCCGATTTGGAGTCGGACGCTCTTCCAATTGAGCTACGGGCCTGTATGCCTAGCCTTCGAAGGACTAGACCTCCTTATGCAGCGTGTGTTTCCGATCCCATTTGCAATATTTTTTCAATTCCAATTTATTGCGCGTGTTGTTCTTGTTTCGCCGTGTATGGTAGTTACGGCGGGAACACTCACTGCAAGCGAGGGTGACATGAACGACGGTCTCGCCTTTTTTCGCCATGGTCTAATCCCCTGGTTCTTTATTATTCGACGATCTTGGTAACAACGCCTGAAGCGATGGTTTTTCCACCTTCTCGAACCGCGAAACGAAGGCCCTCGTCCATAGCGATCGGGTGAATGAGTTCGCCGAAAATCTTGACGTGGTCGCCAGGCATGATCATCTCAATACCTTCAGGTAATTGGACCGTTCCGGTGATATCGGTTGTTCGGAAGAAGAACTGCGGCTTGTATCCGGTGAAGAAGGGCTTGTGGCGCCCGCCTTCATCCTTCGTCAGCACATAGATCTCACCTTCGAACTTGGTGTGAGGCGTGATCGTCTTTGGCGCAGCCAGTACTTGTCCGCGTTCGACTGCCTCCTTGTCGATTCCACGAAGGAGAATACCTGCGTTGTCACCGGCAATCGCGTAGTCGAGGGTCTTGTTGAACATTTCCAGGCTGGTAGCGACCGTCTTCGTGATCTCGTCGTGGACACCGACGATTTCGATTTCCATGCCAGGAGTAATCTTTCCGCGCTCGATACGGCCCGTGACAACGGTACCGCGTCCCTTGATGGAGAAAACGTCTTCCACCGGCATCAGGAACGGTCGATCTTCTTCTCGATCCGGCTCCGGCACGTATTCGTCAACCGCTTTCATGAGCTCGTGGATGCACTGGGTTGCCTCATGATCCGGATCATCCATGTTTTCCATGGCCGCCAATGCGGATCCGCGGATGATCGGCACTTCGTCACCTGGGAACTCATACGCGGACAGAAGCTCGCGAATCTCCATTTCTACGAGATCGATGAGCTCGGGGTCGTCGACTTGGTCAACCTTGTTCAGGAAGACGACAAGCGCGGGAACGTTTACCTGACGGGCCAGGAGTACGTGCTCACGCGTCTGGGGCATCGGTCCGTCCGAGGCGGCGACAACGAGAATAGCACCATCCATCTGAGCGGCACCGGTGATCATGTTCTTGATGTAGTCGGCGTGTCCGGGACAGTCGATGTGTGCATAGTGCCGCTTCTCGGTTTGGTATTCAACGTGGCGAACGTTGATGGTGATTCCGCGAGCCTTTTCTTCAGGGGCGTTGTCGATGTCCTCAAACGCCAGCTTCTTCGCGAAGCCACGTGTTGCCAGGATACCGGTAATTGCCGACGTCAACGTCGTCTTTCCATGGTCGATGTGTCCGATCGTACCGATGTTAAGGTGAGGCTTATCCCTCACAAATGCTTCCTTCGCCATCGCCTAAACCTCCTGTGAGACAAACCTCAAAGTGTCTCCTAATGTTTTCTCTATGATGGAATACATCCGCCACGAGTCAAAGCCCGCGATCGGAGTCGAACCGACGACCTCCCCCTTACCAAGGGGGTGCTCTACCTCCTGAGCTACACGGGCGTCTCGATTCTCCCGACCGAGGAGTTTAACCGAAACTCCCAAAAAACCACAACTACCTAATTGGAGGGGGAGGGATTCGAACCCCCGTAGGCGTCCGCCAACGGATTTACAGTCCGCCCCGTTTGGCCACTTCGGTACCCCTCCTATAAAATCGAACTGAGCCAGCGGCCAGAATTGAACTGGCAACCTACGGATTACAAATCCGTTGCTCTGCCGATTGAGCTACGCTGGCATCTCAACTCGATTCGCGCGAATTGTAACTGACGCATCATGAGGGTTCAAGACCCAGTCTGTACCCAGACTTCGCGCGTTCGAGGTCCGTCGAATTCGCACAGAAAAACGCCCTGCCATGTTCCCAATCTGAGATTCCCGCCAACCACAGGAATCATGAGGGAACACCCAGTTAAACTTGCTTTCACGTGCGCCGGTGAATTCCCTTCCAAATGCAACCAGCCGCTTTCATCCGGGACCAGCTTTCCAAACGCCATCTTCATATCCACTACGACCGCCGGATCGGCGCACTCGTTGATAGTCAATCCAGCCGTGGTATGAGGGCAGAATACGAAGCAGACGCCATCCTCCGGCGACGATTGCCGAACAATATCGTTCACCAGATCGGTGATGTTTACGAATTCCTCTTGCTTGGATGTGGCCACTACGATTGACTTCATGCCTCTTCGGAATCGCGCAGAGCGATTTCCAGGTCAGCGCACAGCGCTTCTTTGTCTTTCACTCCCTGGATCCGAAGGATAACCTCGGAATGGGTGTCGTTCTTCTTCCCCTGGACGAGGCTGAGCAGCTTGGCACCATGGGTCTTCAGGACATCCAGAATCTGATAGACATCGGTCGAATCGTGCCGCACCTTGGCGGTAAAGCGGGTTGCCTCCAATCCGATACCGAGACCGAGGGTTAATCCCTTGAGCAATTCAGCTTGGGTAATAACACCGATGAGGCGCTCTTCATGGACAACCGGAAGAACGACCAACCGGTTCGTCAGCATGATTAACGCAGCCTTTTCCAGTGTGTCTTTCGGAGAAACCGAGAACTTGACGGGATGGGACAGCTTCTCTACCACTGTATCCCAATTCTTGACATCCTTGAGTCCGGCCCGGGTGATGAACCCTCTCAACTCGCCTTCAGGAGTCGCAATCAGCAACAGCCCGAACCCATGTTCATCCATCGTGTCTCGGACAGCCGAGAGCGGCGCATCCGGGGGGAGCGTGGTCACTCCCGACTGCATGTATTGATCTACGTTCATTCCTCTTCTTGTTTCGCCTGGGCGATAACCTTGTCCTGGATGTTACTCGGAACAGGTTGGTACTTGGTGAATTCCATTTGGAAGGTCGCTCGGCCTTGGGTACGCGATTTCATGTCGAGGGCATAGGACTGCATTTCCGACAACGGCGCTTCAGCACGAATGACCGTCACCTTGCCTTCGGAATCCATTCCCAAAATCCGTCCCCGACGTCCGTTAAGGTCAGAGATGATGTCTCCGGTATATTCCTCGGGAACGCGAACGTCAACGTGCATCACAGGCTCAAGCAAGCAAGGATTGGCGTTGTTGAATGCATCGCGGAAGGCATGACGAGCCGCCATCTTAAACGCAATTTCCGACGAGTCGACTGGATGGTATCTGCCGTCAAACACGGCGACGGACACGTTGGTAACCGGGAACTTGGCCAGGTTGCCTTCTTCCATCGCCTCGATGACGCCCTTTTCTACGCCTGGAATGTACTGGCCGGGAATAGACGCTCCCTTAATCTCATTGAGGAACTGATAGCCGTCTTCTCCTTCGAATGGTTCAATCCGCAGCTCGACTTCTCCGAATTGCCCGCGCCCACCGGACTGCTTCTTGTGACGGTACTTAGCTTCGGCTTTCTTGCGAATCGTCTCTTTGTAGGGAATCTGGGGTCGATGCATATCCAGTGACACGTTGTAGCGGCTCTTGAGGCGCTCGTTGAACACCGTGAGCTGAATGTCGCCCATCCCCTTCATAATCATCTCTTTAGTGACGGGATCGCGTTCAACGATAATGGTGGCTTTCGTCGTCGAGATCTCCTTTAAGGCTTCCGACATTTTTTCGACGTCTGCCTGAGTTTTGGGGGTGATAGCGCGCGAGTACACCGGCTTCGGGAACTCGATCATCTCAAAGGATTCTTGATTCCGGTCCGCGGCAAGCGTCGCTCCCAATACGACGTCATCAGCTTTCCCAAAAGAGACGATCTGGCCCGCTTCCGCTTGGGATACGCGGTGCTGCTTGGTTCCTTCGAACACGTACATGTCGCGAACGTCAATCTTTGCGCCGGTGGAAACATCGTACAGGGCTTTGCCTTCCTGAATCGTTCCTTCGAGAACCTTGACGTAGGCCAATCGACCCAGATAGGGATCGCTGGCCAAGTTGAAGACCACAGCACGTGTCGCGCCGGAAGCATCTGCTGCCGCAGCTCCCACCGCTTCTGTGATGGTATGCAGCAACACATCCAACCCCTTGCCTTCGGTGGCCGACGAACACAATACCGGCACCAATTCGCCGGCAGCCAACCCGACGGACAACGTCGTTGCCAACTCGTGGGGCGTAATCGGTTCTTCCTCGAGGAACTTCATCATCAATTCGTCATCGAAGGTGGAGACTTCTTCCAGCAGGATACCGCGCGCTTCTTCGACCGAACCGGCCAGATCAGCAGGAATGTCCTTCTTGGACTTGTCGCTGAAATAGACGGCCTGGTTCTCAATCAGATCTACCACTCCGACAAAGGCACCGTTTTCGCGAATGGGGACTTGAAGGGGAACGAACTTGCCGTCGAAGTGATCGCGCACCGAAGTTAGTGCGTCGTCGAATTTCGCGTTCTCGCGATCCATTTGGTTGATGAGGATTGCAGTCGGGCGCTTGGCACCACCGGAAATTTCCCAAGCGCGCTCCGTCACCACTTCGACGCCCTTTTCGGCATTCAACACGATGAAAGTCAAATCGGCCACCGGAACGCCTTTGTACATCTCCTCGATGAATTCGTCGCCGCCCGGCGTATCCAGCAACGTGACCGCAATGTCCTTGATCTTGAACGTGCCCACGGCCATGTCGATCGTGCATCCGCGGTCTTTCTCTTCTTGCGAAGCGTCGAAGGCGATTTCTTTAACGCCTGCCTTGGTCATCAAAGCGGCAGCAAGCGTCGTCTTGCCACTTCCCGAATGTCCAACCAAGCAGATGTTTCTTGCTTGCCCCATGCTGATGTCCCCCTTGGGAAGATTCTAGAAAGAATTCGAGCGCAGTATACCTCGCCCCCTCGAACCGGGCAAGCTAGCTGCCATCTAGGCTTTCCACAACCCTACATGAGGAGCCTTGAGGTCTGATTCCACCGCCCGTACTCTTTACGCAAGATCGATCATACAATTCTTGCGGTTCCCAAGGGAGGAATTGATGCCGACACGGCTTCTGCTGGGGAACGAAGCTCTTGCCCAAGGTGCTATTGACGCGGGCCTATCCGGGGCCTATGCCTATCCTGGAACGCCCTCAACCGAAATCACCGCCTACATTTTGAAGAGTCCTCAAGCAGCCGCCGGTGAAATTCGTTGCGCATGGACAGCCAATGAGAAGACGGCGCTCGAATCCGCCCTCGGCATGAGCTATGGCGGAAAGCGCGCTATGGCCAGCATGAAGCACGTTGGGCTGAATGTCGCCGCCGATCCGTTCATCAACTCAGCCATTTCCGGTGCCCACGGCGGGCTGATCATAAACGTAGCCGACGATCCGTCGATGCATTCCTCTCAGAACGAGCAGGATTCGCGTGTCTATCTCGACCTGGCCATGATGCCATGTCTCGAGCCGGCCAATCAGCAGGAAGCTTATCAGGCGCCTGCGTTGGCGTTCGCACTTTCCGAGAAACATCGCATCCCGGTCATGATTCGTCTGACCACGCGACTGTGTCACTCACGCGCCACCATCACGACCGGCGATGTACAAAGACGCAACAAGTTCTCATTTCCGGACGATCCGAAGCGATTCATTCTGCTTCCGGCGTTGGCGCGAAGGAGCTACGCCAAGTTGCTCGATCGTCAAGTCGATTTCATCCGTGAATCAGAAACGAGCCCGTTTACCGAATACGTCGCGGGAACGGATCGCTCGATCGGAATCATGGCCTGCGGAACAGCCTATCATTATGTCCGCGAGATCGTGGGAGACAACTGCCCACATCCGATTCTCAAGATCGGTCAATATCCGCTTCCAAACAGCCTGATCGAGCGAATGATGTTACAGTGCGACCGTATCCTCGTGTTCGAAGACGGCTACCCGTACCTGGAAACCAAGCTGCGTGGACTGCCTGTCCGCGAGACGCCGGCCATTCACGGCAAGCTCACCGGGCATCTTCCCAGGACCGGGGAATTGAGTCCGGGATTGGTGGCGGTGGCATTCGGACTCGAGCCGCCTGTCCTCAACGGTGCGTCGACTGTTCCCGCCCCACGTCCGCCGGCATTCTGCCCGGGTTGCCCGCACGCCGACACGTGCAACGTGCTCAATGCAGTGCTCAAGCCGGGCGACGTAGATGGGCGTGTTTTTTCCGATATCGGTTGCTATACGTTGGGCGCGATGCCTCCGTATGAGTCCATCGATACCTGCGTTGAAATGGGAGCTTCCATCACCATGGCCAAAGGAGCGTCGCAGGCCGGCCTGCATCCGTCAGTGGCCTTGATCGGCGACTCCACGTTCACCCATTCCGGGATGACGGGATTGCTCGATTGCGTGAACGAGAACGCAAACGTCACCGTGGTCATCGCCGACAACCTGACCATCGCCATGACCGGAGGGCAGACCTCGTCGGCCAACAACCGGCTGGCCGACATCTGCGCAGGATTGGGAGTCGATCCGGCGCACGTCCGCATCATCGAACCCACCCCCAAC
>DAOVHV010000150.1 GCA_030671645.1 bacterium
CAGATTCTGAATGGGGTGAAGAAGCACTAGGCTTGAGCGAGTAGATCGTATTCTTCGCTTTGAACGATCTCGGCTTCGACAAAGCAGCCTGTTGCGAGACCTTCGCCCACGACAACCGTGACCCCGTCGACGTCGGGGGCTTGGAATGCTGTTCTCCCAACCCACATATCGTCTTCCTCGGTCGGCTCGTCAATCAGGACCTCGACTGTACGTCCGATCATGGCTTCGTTGTTCTCGAAGGCGATCGCTTGCTGCGCCAGCATCAAGGTTTGAAGCCGATCTTCGACTACTGCCGTTGGGACTTGGTTCGGGAGGCCGGCTGCCGGTGTGTCCGGTTCAGCGGAATAGGCAAATGCGCCCATGTGGTCGAATCGGATGTCGCGAACGAGTCCGAGCAACTCCTTGAACCGAGCATCGGTTTCCCCGGGAAACCCCACAATGAACGTAGTGCGGATGGCAATGCCGGGGATTCGATTCCTCAGCCGTTCGATCAGATTCAGACAATCGGCCTGTGACACGCGACGTCCCATTCGTCTCAAGATGTTGTCGTTCAAATGCTGAAGAGGAATGTCGACGTAGGCGCACAGCTTGGGATTGTCCGCGTATTCAGCAATCAGCTCGTCCGAGAAGTGCGCGGGATGCGTGTAGAGCAGACGAATCCAGCGAACCCCCTCGATGGCAGCCAGTTCTCGCAACAAGCGATAAATGGGATAGGGTTCGTGAAAATCCTTCCCATAGGATGTGGTATCTTGGCCGATAATCACAAGCTCCCTCACTCCCGTGCCGGCGAGGTCGTTGGCTTCCGCCAGAATTGCTTCGGGAGAGCGGCTTCGAAAAGGACCTCGGATCAAAGGGATGGTGCAATAGCTGCAGCCGTTGTCACAGCCGTCGGAAATCCGCAGATACGCGAAGTGTGCAGGCGTCAGCAACAAGCGGGCATTATCCGTTTCTCCCATTGGAGATAGTCCGCAGGCGCTAAGGATCTCGGCGTGGGAATGAAGTCCGAAGAGGACATCGACGTCCGGCAAATCAGTTCTGAGCGTATCGGCATACCGCTCAGCCAAACAGCCCATAACGATGAGCTTCTTGTTCTCCCCCGATCGTTTGAATTCCCCATACTCAAGCACGGTGCGAATCGATTCCTCTTTGGCCGGACCAATGAATCCGCACGTATTCACGATGATAACGTCGGCCTCTTCAGCCGATGCGCCAACCAAGGCGCCGGCAGTAGCCAAACGTCCAAGCAACTTCTCGGAGTCGACCAAATTCTTGGCGCATCCGAGACTGGCCAGATGAATCTTCGGACCTGGTATGGACTTACTTCCCACAGCTTGCACTCCCTCGTTTGATGACATGTGCGAATCATACCACGCCGGCATGGCGTGGACAGACGAGATACAAAACCGAGGCGGACAAGACGAATGCTCTGGCACAACCCGAAACACCGGAGGTTCCCATGACCGTAGCAGAGAGAATCCTTGCAACGCTTCGTCGGGAAGATGATTTCCTTTGCGCGTTGGCCAGTATTGCCTTGGATGGGACGCCGCGCGTTCGTTTCATGAAAGGTGTGATCGATGACGATCTCGTGATTCGGTGTCCCGCGTTCGCATCCACACAGAAGGTTCAAGACATTCAGGGTTGTGCCAACGTCTCACTTACTTGTGGAGACATGGACTCCAGTCGACCTGGATCGTACTTCCAAATCACCGCACGAGCGAGTATCAGCCAAGATCTCGAAGATCGAACTGCAGTGTGGACGCCTCGGCTAGAGAAGTGGTTCAGTAGTGTTGAAGATCAAAGCTACGCGGTCGTCAGAATCGAACCGATCCGCATCCTCACATTTCCCATCGGTGGAGGCCCGGCAGGGGAAATCTGGACAGCCGATACGTAACTTCGATCAGAGACGCTTGATCATGTGGATGTCTTCCGGCTCGATCTCGAAGAGCTCAGGATGGGGCGTCCGCGTCAATGTGAAGCCCCGGCTGGTGTAGAAACCGACGGCTGATTCCGAAGGCGTGGCGGAAACATAGAGTTCTTGCGCGCCGCACTGACGCGCCAATTCCTCGACTTGGTCGAACAAGCGAGAGGCAATGCCCTGTCTTCGATATCCGTTGCTTACGTGCAGAAACGCCAGCTGCGCCGTCGTCTCCGTGAGACGGGGACTGAATGCGGCGATTCCAACCAGCCGATCGTCGTCGACAGCCCCCAGCATCACACCTTCGTGCGAAAGGATCTCCTCAAGACCGCGGACCATCTGCGGAATCGAATGCTCGTCTCCTTCTTCGCGCCAAGGCGAGCAGTCCCAACAGACAGCCATGCGGATCAACCGGTCATCTTCGACGCGGTACCCGACTCTGACTATCTCAGTGCGATCGATTTCACCAACACGGGAAATCTCGCTTTCAGATAGCTTGCTGATGGTTATGGAGGGCATAAGAACATTCTCTCTCGATAACGGGTTGGATACCAGCGTTTAACATCTCCCCTAGCGATTTAGGCGCATCCTCTGTAGACTATTCCATCATGGAATATTCGAAGTTCCGTCGCGGCTTGCGCGGATTCCCGGTGGAATACGTCGTACTGGGCTTTCTTGTTGAAAAGCCCCTGCATGGTTATGCCCTACGATCATGCATTGCAGAAGGACTAGGACCGCTGTGGCACGTCGCCTCCAGCCAGCTGTATCAGGTTCTTCACCGGTTGGAAGAACGAAACTGTGTTCGCCGTTCCTTCGAAGCTCCATCCGCCGGCCCCTCAAAGACCGTCTATCACGTGACGTCAAATGGAGAGCATGCCTTTTGGGAGTGGGCGCAAACCCCGGTTGACAGTATGCGAAACGTTCGTGTCGAATTTGCAGCCAAGCTCTACTTCCTGCGGCGACTGAAGTTGGAGGCTGTCTCCACTCTAATCGACAATCAACTGAACGTGCTGGAGAAAATCAAGGGCCTAGTTTTATCAGAGAGACGAAAAGGCAGTGACGATTCTACGCTGAATTCTATTTGGGTGAAGCTGCAAACGACAACAATAGACAATTTCGCCCGATGGTTGACAGACCATCACGAGCGGCTGTCAACCGATGAGGAGAAGGAAGGATGAACAGAATCTGGATCGCGGCAGTGATAGTTACCCTATGCACGTTTGCCGGCGTGGCGCAATCGGACATTACAGTTCTCGATCAAACCGGGCAGACCATGACGGTCCCTCAACCGGTCGAAAAACTAGCTAGTGTCTATGGCATTGGAACGTTCTACGTTTACGCTCTTGGTGCGGCCGACCGCTTGGTCACCGCCTACTACGTTGGTGTCAAGGGGATTTCTAGCGCCTCCGAAGCCATGTTTCGATGGGAACCGCGATTGGCCGACATCCTTTCATTCGGCGATCCAAACGTTGAGGAACTTGCCGCCTCAGGCGCGCAGGTCATCCTCGCCGACGGAGCCCGCCATGCAGCCTTTGCCGAGCAGATGGCTTATGTTGGGATTCCAGTGGTTCAGTATTTGGTCGAAACTCCGGAGGAACTGAAGGAAGCCATGGTGCTGACTGGAAACTTCTTGGGAGCTGACGCTCAAGCTCGAGCCAATGTCTTCATCGCAGATTACGACCGTGTCTTTGATACGGTAGCTCGCGACCTCGCTGACTTGCGCGACGAGGAA
>DAOVHV010000173.1 GCA_030671645.1 bacterium
GAGCTCCTCCTCGACGGAGTCGACGAGGAGCCTTAGATCCAATACGTCTTCCCGTCTTCGCAAATTTCCACGCCCGGAATGGGATCCGGCGTGCCGCTCATGTGAGTGGCGATCACGGTAGAGCCTTGCTTTACCAGCCATTTGGCTATCTTCGCAAATGCCTGGGGATCCATGTGCCCGGGATCGCTGGAGGCTTGTGGGTGAGTGAGTTCGAGAATGGCGACGTTTACGTTGTCGAGCAGCCGATCTAGTTGAGAGCATTCGCCTGTGTCGCCGGAATAGCCGATCGATCGTCCCTTGTACTCGAACCGGTATCCGAAAGCGTCCAAGTTGAAGTGATTCATGGGGATGGCCGTGAAGGTCAAATCTCCCGCCTGATATTCGCCTTCTTTGGCAAGCTCGACGAACTCGAGCGGAATACGAGGTTTGAATCCAACCTTACGCAGGTCGGGCCACGCCAAGTCGCACAGTTGAAAGGTGATCTCTTCGAGCTTGGACGGACCGATGATGTACATCGGATTCTCTCGTTGGCGGCGAATACAATACTCAAGCAACAGAAACGGCAGTCCGAACATGTGATCGGCATGCAGATGGCTGATGAACACGTGCTCGATTTGCGAGAGATCGATCCCCAAGCGATGCAACTGCGGAATCGTTGTCGGGGGCAAGTCAAGCAGAATCCGCTGATCGATCAGCAGAGAACTCCAATCTCGACCGTCGGTGAGTCCCGCGCCCGAACCCAGGCAAACGAGAGGGATTCGTTCGCTCAAGCTACTCCGTAGTATTGACCCGCGC
Organism: bacterium; assembly: GCA_030671645.1. Taxonomy (GTDB): domain Bacteria; phylum Bipolaricaulota; class Bipolaricaulia; order UBA7950; family UBA9294; genus SPBW01. The sequence goes on from DAOVHV010000173.1 coordinate 796, forward strand.
TGCGTTGGTAGCTCGCAGGCGCCGTGCCAGCTCTTCAAGCATGCTCAGAGCAACTTCGGGATGATTGGCAATGATGGATTTCATCGCCCACTGCGACAGAATCCAGCACTTGGTTTCGGTAACGGCTACGACATCTGCAGTTCGCGGCTGACCATCGATCACGCTGAGTTCCCCGAAGAAATTCCCGGTCTCCAATTCGGCTAATTTCTCGCCTTCCTTAATGACTTCTGCTTTGCCATCGAGAATGAGATAGAAGCCGACTCCGCCTTGGCCTTCTTGAACGACTTTGTCGCCAGACGATACCGTCTTTATAACGGCGGTCTTGAGCATGGATTCTAGACTCTTCTCGCTCGTATGGGCGAAAATCGGGGTGGTCTTGAGGAGGGCGATGATTTGCGTGTTTTCCATGTTGTCGCTCCTTTCAGCGGCATTCGAAGCTGAATTCGATGATATAATACGCCCAATGAGTTTTCCAGCCTAAGGGGGCATATGTGTCCTGGAGCCGTACACTGAGAGTTCGACAACTTCTTCGCGCTCAGCTCGAAATGGGAGAGGTAATTGCACTGCTCTTTTCTGACATTCGCGGGTTTTCAACCTACGCCTCTGAGATGGGCGATCGTGCCGCGTTTCGACTGACCCAGGTGCACGAGGGGATTCTCAAGGATCGCATCTCGGAATACGGCATTCTGGTGAAGTCGCTTGGAGACGGCGTGATGGCCGCGTTCGAGACGCCAACGTTGGCGATTCGTGCGGCCGTGTCCATTCAACAAGCGTTTCGTGAGCGGAACGCTGCGAATCCCGAGGATCCAATCGACGTCGGTATTGGAATCGCCGCTGGAACACCCGTGATGACGGACATTGACTTCATCGGGCATTCGGTTAATTTGGCGCAACGACTGTCCGGACAAGCCAAGAGTGGCCAGATCCTCGTACCGGCGTCTCTGCAAGGCGGAACATCCCTGCCGGAGGGCTTGCACTTCGTCCGGATGGGCGAGCGCGTGCTGAAGGGCATGGGATCAGAGCAGCTGGCGGAAGTAGTTTGGATTCGTGAAGTGGCCAGGATCTCGGATGCGCTCGATCAAATCACCCTCATCTTGACCGAAGGCGGAACCATCCTTGTCGAGCTGGCCAAGGATGCAAAGCAGGAAGTCCGCGATGCCATGGAGCAGCTGCAGCGGGCTCGCGCAGAAGAGGACGGAGCGTTTTCCGCGTTTCTTCAGCGCTCGATCGCCCGATTCACCAAGCGGGTGATCGGCTTGCCATTCAGCGCCTTCCGAATCGCCCGCGAGCAAGACGTGGATAAGCTGAAGCTTTCGTTGAGAGGGAACACGCTGAGCATTGACACGACTGACGGCTCGTTTGCTCTCAAGGGTGTCGATCCTCGGGGAGCACAAGAATTCATTGGGCGAGCTCTAGAGCTGTCGGCATCGCTGCAGAAGACGGCCGAAAGCCGATTCGCAAGCGATTCTTAAGCCAGTTTTAGTCGCGATTTGCCAGAATCTATCTGAAATATCGTGTTGATCCATCCGCCTGCTTGTCCTAGAATTGCGCAAAGAACGATGTAGGGGGAGAGAACCACCATGGGTAAGCGTGAAGTCCTAGAAAGCACGATCAAACAAATCAAGAAGGCATATGGCGAAGGCTCGATTATGTGGCTCGGGGACGGAGCTCAGAACCTTCAGATCGAGGCAGTTCCTAGCGGATCGTTGGCATTGGATATCGCGTTGGGCGTCGGCGGAATTCCGAAGGGCCGAATCATCGAGGTATTCGGAATGGAATCCTCAGGTAAGACGACGGTTGCGCTGCACATGATCGCCGAGGTTCAGCGAGAGGGAGGAACGGCCGCGTTTATCGATGCGGAGCATGCGTTGGATCCCACCTACAGTCGTGCGTTGGGTGTCGATCTCGATCACATGCTGATTTCTCAGCCTAACTCGGGAGAGCAGGCGCTGGAGATTACCGAGCAGCTGACGCGTAGTGGAGCCATCGACATCATCGTCATCGACTCGGTGGCCGCGCTCGTTCCGATGGCGGAAATCGAAGGCCAGATGGGTGATTCTCAGGTCGGTTTGCAGGCGCGCTTGATGAGCCAGGCGATGCGTAAACTATCGGGCGCCATTTCTCAGTCCAAGACGATCGTCGTGTTCACCAACCAAATGCGATCCAGGATCAGCACGTCGCGCTTTGGTCCGTCGACGACCACATCCGGCGGATGGGCGCTCAAGTTCTACGCCTCGCTCCGTCTGCAGTTATGGGCCTCCGGTCGAATCGAAGAAGGTGCC
>DAOVHV010000183.1 GCA_030671645.1 bacterium
GATCGCTGAATACGAGCGTATCCTCGGCTCGGATCTCATGCTCGACGAGACCATCAAGTCGGAGTTGCGAGACGTGGCGGAGCGGTTTCCTGAGGGACGCAGAACGACGATCGCCGACGAAGACGGGAACGTTGATTTCAACGAATTGATTCCCGATTATGACTTGATGGTCAGCGTGACCAGCCGCGGATACGTGAACGCTCCTCGCGCCATCGATTTTCGGTCACAGGGGCGCGGCGGCAAGGGAGTTATCGGGCAGCGCACCAAGGATGACGACTTCATCCTGCTGAGCCGCTTGGTGAACGCACGAGACCAGCTCCTCTTCTTCAGCGATCAACGCCGGGTCTATCGCACGCAAGGCTATCGACTGCCTTCGATGAATCGCGACGCGCTGGGAAAGAACATTCGCACCTTTATCCCGCTCGAACAGGATGAACTGGTGCGTTCGATTCTTCCGCTTCGCAGCTTTGACGACGTGGAAGACATTCTGTGTCTGATGGCGACGGCCAACGGCATCGTCAACAAGAACCTGCTCACCGACTATTCCAATGTGTATGCCAACGGCATCAATGCGCTCAACGCCGTCGAGGAGGATCGCTTGGTTGAAGTGGCCTCGACCGAGGGCGGGGGCGAGCTGATCTTAGCCTCCAAGAATGGGCAGTCCATTCGATTTCGCGCAGAAGAAGTGAGACTCACCAAACGGCCGTCTAAGGGCGTCATCGGCATTCGTTTGGATGCTGGGGACAGTGTCATCGGCATGGCGTGTTTGGATCGCGACATCACCATGGACAAGAAGCTGTTGATGGTGACCGAACGTGGCTATGGTAAGCGTGTTTCACTCGAAGACTTCCCGATTCAAGGCCGCGGAGGCAAGGGAGTGCAAGGCATCAAGCTGGACACCGATTCCGGCAGTCTTGTGTCCATCGGCATCGTTACCGATCAAGACGAAATCATCATTACCACCGAAGTGAAAGTCATTCGGATCATGGCCGGAGATATCAACGTCTACCGGCGCTATGCAAGAGGCGTCCGACTAATCGATCTGGACGACGACGATCGCATCGTTTCCGTCGTTCGGACCTAGGGGGAGCATGAGCGACCGGTTTGCGAAATTGGTGGACGAACTGCTCAGTGTTGGAACCGACACGCTCGTTCCTCGTGAAGAGTTGATGGCGAAACTCGAGAGCTCGGAGAAAACGGGGGTGCCGCTACGGATCAAGCTGGGTATCGATCCGTCCGCTCCTTACCTCACCCTCGGCCATTCCGTTCCGCTGCGGAAGATGCGGCAATTTCAGGATCTCGGTCACACCGGCGTTCTCATTGTTGGAGATTTCACGCGCCGCATCGGCGACCCGTCCGGCAGAGCTTCTACACGCGCGCTCATGTCGGAGGTCGAGATCAAGAGGAACATCGAGACCTATCAGGAACAGGCCTTCAAGATACTTGATCCCGAACGTACCGAGGTCCGCTACAACTCCGAATGGCTGAGTGTGCTCAGACTGGAAGACATCATTACTCTCACTTCGAAGTACACGGTGGCCCGCATGCTGGAGCGTGACGACTTCTCCAAACGATACGCCCAAGGCCGTCCCATCAGTGTGTTGGAGTTTCTGTATCCGCTCACCCAAGCCTACGATTCGGTGGCCATCAAAGCCGACGTCGAACTCGGCGGAGCCGATCAGCTGTTCAATCTGTTGGTCGGACGAGACATCCAACGCGAATATGGCCAAGAGCCGCAAGTTGTGTTGACAGTGCCGTTGCTCATTGGCATCGACGGGGAACGGGCCATGAGCCAGACTACCGGCAACTACGTCGGGATCAGCGAAGCGCCGAAGGAGATGTACGGGAAGATCCTGTCGATCCCGGACGGCGTGACGGGTTCCTACTACATGTACTTGACTGACTCCGATGTGCCTGATGACCTCGAGAGCGCACCACGTGACGCCAAGCGAATGCTGGCCCGCCAGTTGGTGAAGATGTATCACTCCGAAGAGGAAGCGAGGGCGGCGGAAGAGGAATTCGACCGCATTCACATTCGCCACGAACGTCCCACCGACGTTCCCCAAGTGAGCTTGGATCGCGCTTTGCTCAAGGAAGATGGCTCGATCTGGGTCATCGATCTTCTTGCGGCATCCGGGCTCCTGTCAAGCCGGGGCGAAGCCAAGCGCTTGATTCAGCAGGGTGGTGTCAAGATCAACGACGAGCGCGTGACATCTCCCGACGTTGATATCCCGTTCGTTCCACCCATGCTGCTGCAAGTCGGCAAGCGGTCGTTTGTCGAGCTTGTTTAGTGGTGGCAAAGTGGGGCTGCCTGTTGATCGGGAGCCTCAGCATCCCGAGATTGCCTTACCGGAAGTGCGACGCGGTACGGCGTCTACTTCCATTGCCCGGCTACGCGGGGCATGGTCGGGTTAAGTAGGCAAATCGCACCTAGTCCGCCGGCTCTTCAACCTGCAACTCGGCGGTTCCCGCCGCGATACCTTCCGGGAAGGCGATCGTCTTGATGATGATCTTGCGCGGGCACTTCTCTATTGCCACTTCCGCAAGAGTCGTATCGAATCGAGGAAGGTCAATCGCGTCATCCCATACGACCTCATCATGCTCGGACGAGCGAACGCAGATCCGGCAGTGGATACAGCCGACTTGGCACTTCTTCCGCCCGGCCACGTCTTTGCGGGCAAGGTAATTGCAGCCGAGATACTGGGGCGTCTCGGCCGAGACGAGCTCGATCAACTTGCGCGGGCAGGTCTGCACGCACATTCC
>DAOVHV010000196.1 GCA_030671645.1 bacterium
CGCGTGTTCGCCGAAGCCGTGTCCGCTGGGGGTAAAGTAGCCGGACTACTGGCCAAGGGCTGCGCAGGGTACTCACGTTCGACCCTGGATCAACTGCAAGACGTTGCTGTTCAAGCCGGCGCGAAAGGCATGGCTTGGCTCAAGGTGGAGGAATCCATCTCTTCGCCGATTGCCAAGTTTTTTGACGAAGGCAAGCTGGCCGAGATCGTGTCAGCGTTTGAGGCCGAAGCCGGCGACTTGATCCTTATTCTGGCGGGCCGGGACGTTGAACGCCCTCTGGGCACGCTCCGCCTTGCCGTTGCCGATCGAGAGAGCCTGGCTCGTGACGAGTGGCATTTCCTGTGGGTGACCGATTTTCCGTTGTTCGAACTGAACGAGGCCGGAGAACTCACCAGTGCCCATCATCCCTTCACTTCCCCGTTGGCCGAGGACATAGCCAAGATGGTTGACGATCCACTGTCCGCCTCATCGAACGCCTATGACTTGGTGCTCAACGGGACGGAGCTGGGAAGCGGGAGCATCCGTATTCACCAGCGGGAGGTACAGGAGAGGATCTTCGAGCTGCTGGGTATCTCTCAAGAAGAGGCCCAGCTTCGATTCGGCTTCTTCCTGCAAGCGCTCGAATACGGCGCGCCGCCTCACGGCGGTTTTGCACTCGGCGCCGACCGCTTGGTGATGCTGATGGCTGGAATGGATTCACTCCGTGACGTCATCGCGTTCCCCAAGACGGCGGCCGGCGTCTGTCTCCTCACCGAGGCACCGATGCCTGTACCCAGCGAACAGTTGGCGGAGTTAGGACTTCAAACACGCTCTGATTAAGCGAGCGGAATTGCCTCCCACGGACGAAACGGAAATGGTGATACGCGTCGTAAATCTCAGACGAACTCTGTATTTGAGGTCGTTGGCTCGCTATGGCGTACAAGTGGTGAAATGGGATCTCAGTATTCCGCTGCGGTAAGTCTTTGAGCGATCGCGCGGGAGGGCGACACCATGAGGATGATCGAGGAGACCCTCGTGATCTTCGGGACTTGCCGTACTTTCGGGGTCGGCGTTCGCTCAGCACGATGTCCACAATCGCAATGTCGAGCATCGTCCTAGTCGCCCGGTAGGGACCTGCAATCGGGTTATGCTCCCCCAAGCCTTGTACACCCGGATATCTTGATTTATCGGCCGTTCTGTGTGCCCTCAGTACGTCCGTGGGGATGCCTGTCCTGTCCTGGTTTCCGTGTTCTGAGTCTCGCGGCAGTACTCTATGGCCGGAATCCGGCTCTGATGGAGCATCGAACGGCGGCGCATCCACGTGATGCGGCGTTCCGTCTTGAGCGCAGGTATGCGATTCGTTGCTTGAGCTTGGCTGGATTGGGAATTGGAGCCACGCTGTTGGCACGCATCGTCCATGTTCGAATGTCATTCTTCTCCGCGTTCGCCATTCCCTGGTGGTATGTGCTGCTTCTTCTGGTCATCCATCGCCCTGCCGGTCTCTGATAACCAAGGAACCGTTGACAAAGGAAAAGCGGACGGCAGAGCCGCCCGCCTGATTTCGGGTTCCTGTCAGATTCGTACTATCGAGGAAGCGTCAACATTCCGGCAACTTTGGCAACGAAACGTTCTCCGCCACTATATCCCGACAGTTCGCCGGATAGCGTAGGAAGAACCGAGGTGTAGGCCGGACGTAAGCGATACGAGAACGTGACCGTCTCTCCCGGTTCGAACATGCTCATCCAGGCAATCTCGTATTGCTTTTCTTCCATGTTGGGCTTCATGACTGCACCGCCGGCATCGACGACCTCAATGGCCCATCCATCAGGTATATTCTCTTCGATCCCCGGAGCGGAAACCCGCTCATTCATGGTGACCGTAAGTAGAACGAAAATAGCGCCATCGGATTCTACCAGGAGTTCACGAACAGCAATCGCCGGAATGGGTCCGACAACAATACCTTGCCGGGCGACGCTGGTTCGTCCGCCGGCATCGGTGACCGTCAGGATCACTTCATAGAACCCGGCTGACGCAAATGAATAGGTTACCAGGTCTTGATCCGTGTCGAACTCCGGATCCCCATTGCCGTCGAAGTCCCACGAGAAAGTGAAGTTGCTGCCGCCCAAGCAGGGCTCGCAGACTTCGAAGTTCACGATTTCGGCAACATCGGGGTTGTATGTCGAAGGATCGAAGTCCGCTTCAAAGGCGTGAGCGGCTGTAGCGAACAATAGAATCAGACCGATCGACGCCAATTGTGCGATCCATCTGTTTTTCATACC
>DAOVHV010000029.1 GCA_030671645.1 bacterium
CATTGTGCGGAGCGTCTTGGGGCGTGGTTTGCATTATTACTTTGAACGAATCTTCTTCTGGTTCCCAGGCATACGAAAGATGTACGGTACCCTCAAACAGTTCACCAATGCTCTGCTCAATCGATCTTCAACATCATCGTTCAAGCAAGTGGTGATGTTCGAGTACCCGAAAGAGGGGATTAACGTCCTGGGGTTGGTAACCAACGAAGATTTGGGCAAGCTCCAAGAGGTAACAGGCGAAGAATGTGTTCTCGTCTACACCCCGACGGCTCCCAACCCCTTGTCAGGATACATGCTCATTATTCCGAAGCGGCTGTTGACCTATGTCGACATGCCGGTGGAAGATGCCTTGTCCATGGTCATATCCAGCGGCTCGGCTCTTCCGGACTCCCTCAGAACGATTCAAATCGAAGAGGAGAAAGAGAAGCGCTCCTGGTTGCCTTCCTTCCGGAAGCGTTCCTAGAGGTGGTGATCGCATGTCGATCTTCAAAGACAAACAATACCTTCGAGTCAATGTCGATAAGGTCCCGGACGAAAGTCTGTGGATGAAGTGCAAGGCTTGCGGCGAGCTGATCTTCAAACGCCGCGTTCGTGAAAACAACAACATCTGCCCCAATTGCGGCGAGTATTTCTTCTTGACCGTAGAAGAGCGAATCGAGATGCTGGTGGACGAAGACAACTTTGACAATATCTCCAAAAGCATCGAAGCAGACGATCCGCTGGAATTTGTAGATCGCAAATCCTATCAAGAGCGTGTCGAGCAAGCCCAAGGGGTGACCGGGCTTCCCGATGCCATTGTGGTGGGGCGGACTAAGATCAACGAGGTTGCGGTCATTCTGGGTGTGATGGACTTTCGCTTCATCGGCGGCAGCATGGGATCGGTGATGGGTGAGCAGATTTGCCATGGCATGGAAACAGCCATTGCAGACAAGTGTCCGTTCATCCTCGTTTCGTCCTCGGGTGGCGCCCGCCTGCAGGAAGGTCTCTTCTCGCTGCTGCAAATGGCCAAGACGACGGCGGTTCGTGCGAAACTGGCCGATGTCGGGTTGCCGTTCATCTCGATCATGACCTATCCCACTTCCGGCGGCGTGCAAGCCTCGATTGCCAGTCTGGGTGACATCATCATTGCCGAGCGCGGTGCCATGATCGGTTTTGCCGGACGCCGCGTCATTCAGCACACGATTGCCCAGGAATTGCCCTCCAACTACCAGACTGACACGTTTGCCTTCGAGCACGGAGCCATCGACCGGGTTGTCAAGCGGGACCACATGCGCGAGGAGCTTTCCACGCTGCTCAGTTTCTTCGCGGAGGTGGCATGAGCGACGAACGCACTCTGGACTTGCTGGAAGCGAAGATTGAGGAACTGAAGCAGCTTAATGTAATGGACGGCATCGACCTGTCCAGTGAGATTGCCAAGCTGGAGAAGAAACTGGTCGAGCTGCGCCGAGAGCTCTATGCCAATCTATCTGATTGGGAGCGGGTGAAGATCGCCCGCAACCCAAAACGACCCTATGCTCTGGACTACATTCAGACGATATTCACGGGGTTCTATGAGTTGCACGGCGATCGCATGATCGGAGACGATCGAGCTTTGCTGACCGGCTTGGCGCAGTTGAACGGCCAAACCGTGGTGATCGTCGCTCAGCAGAAGGGGCGATCCACCGAAGAGAACAAGGAACGATTCTTCGGGATGGCACGTCCACAGGGCTATCGAAAGGGCGTTCGTGCCATGAAGCTGGCCGAACGCTTCGGGTTCCCTGTGATCACGTTCATCGATACGCCGGGCGCCTACCCGGGTGTGGAATCCGAGGAAGCAAACATTGGCGGAGCGATTGCTGAGAGCTTGCTTACGATGTCGCAACTAAGAACTCCGATTCTATCCGTGGTCATCGGCGAAGGCGGGTCCGGCGGTGCATTGGCGATTGGAGTGGCCGACCGTGTCTTGATGCTGGAGAACGCGGTCTATTCGGTCATCACTCCCGAGGGAGCCGCCGCCATCCTTTGGAAAGAAAAGGACAAAACCAAGGAAGCCGCCGCTGCCCTAAACCTCACGGCCGAACACCTGTCCGAATTGGGATTGATAGACACCGTCATTCCCGAGCCGTTGGGGGGGGCGCACAAGGATTTCGATCAGACAGTCGAGGCCTTGAAGGCGAGCCTGGTCGGATTCTTGAACGAACTGCGAAAGATCAAGCTCGACAAGCTGCTCGACGCGCGATTCAAGCGCTACCGGTCCATAGGCAGCTACCGCGAGCTAGGCGTATCCGAGCAGGAGGCGTACTCCGAAGAGACGGCACCCTCCGGGGATGCGCCTGTCGAAGAGGCTCCCGACGAATGAAACGGATACCGCTCGGCGTAGGCACCCGCCTGTCAGCTAGCGACGGAGTTGGACCTGTCGTTGCTCAAGCACTGGCTGGCTCGGATTGGATCGCCATCGACTGCGGCACGGCGTTGAGAGCGCAACCGACATTGTGTTTCGCGTACAACCGGACTTGCTGGTGATCGTCGATGCCGCTCGCATGGGCACGGAGCCGGGAAGCTTCCGCCAGCTGCCGATTGGCACCAACGATCGTGTGCCCGCCTCCACGTACGGTTTGTTCCCGTCGTTTGTTCTCGCGAACATCGAGTCCGGAGCAAATGAGGCCATCCTCATCGGCATCGCGTCGGCGGATTCATCGCTCGGCAAGGGATTGTCTCCGGTTGTGGAAACGGTGGATCTCGCCCTGAAAGAACTTCTTCGTCGGAATGACCTGGACGAGATCCCGAAGCACGAATTTCACGTTTGAAGCTTCAATCGGACCGTTTTCGATTGCCCCTTGAGATCGGCGAGTAGAGGGGCTACTCGGGTTGAGAGCAACGCGTTTACGCGATATAAGTGGGGAGAATCTCAATGCACTGCCAAGCATTTGGATTGTTGGACGAATCAACGAAATGGAAAACCTCTAGAGCCCTGTAAGGAGGCCTTGATGCCCTTCTGTGGCGGTGACAAGTTATTGGCTGCCTATCGACTCGCGCAACGTGACGGCTATGCTTTTATGGCGAACAACGTGGCCGAATCCAATGTATTTCTCGGACTGATCGCTGCCTATTCCGACGCACGTTCGGACCTGCTCGTACAAATCAGTCCTGGTGCTGCCAAATTCGCCGGAGGCGGAGACAAACGAACCGGGTTGCGAGTTCTTTCCATGATGATCCAGGAGATTGCAAACGCTTCTCCCGTCTGCGTGTTTATCAACCTGGATCACTTCACGGTCGACGAAAGAGATCTCATCGATGAAGCGATCGAAGGTCGATTGGTGTCGTCGATTATGATCGATGCCTCCAAAGATCCGTTTGAGGACAACGTTCGCATCTGTCGCGAAGTGGCTGATTGTGCTGCAGGCTCCGGTATTCTTATCGAAGCAGAACTTGGAAAGATCAAGGGCGTAGAGGACGAGATCTCGTCAGACGAGGCCCTGTACACTGATCCAGAAGAAGCGGTCGAATTTGTTCGACGTACCCATGCCGATTTGCTGGCCATTTCCGCAGGAACACAGCATGGCGTATCCAAGGGACGAACGCTGGATCTGCGAGTGGATTTGGCGGGTCGGATTCGCGATCGATTGTCGGCCAACGGCTTGCAGACGCCGCTTGTGCTTCATGGATCCTCCGGTCTATTGCCGGAACAGGTGCATGAGATGATCGGAAACGGCATCTGCAAGCTCAACAAGGATACACAGTATCAATACGTTTACGGGCGAGCAGCCTGTGAGTTTTACCGTGACCATGCTGATGCCATTCTTCCTCCTGAGGACATCGAGGATGATATTCTGAATCTGTTCGCCGAGTCTGACTGGAGCCCGGACAAGTCGCAGTTTGATCCTCGTGTGGTGGGGCGAAGCATCCAGTCGCGAATCGCAGATATCGCGGCGGAACTGATTCAGCAAGCCGGAAGCGGCAAGAAAACGTTGTATTTGGAGAAGGAGAGTGAATCGTGAGAGTCGGGGTCTTAACCGGGGGCGGGGATTCGCCAGGCATCAACGCGGCACTTCGTTCGATCGTTCGGTTCGGAGCAAAGCGCGACATCGATGTGGTCGGGTTCTTGGAAGGTTGGCGAGGGCCGTTGGAGAATCTCGTCCAACCCATGACCATGGCCGACGTTTCCGGCATTCTGCATATCGGCGGAACGATTCTTGGAAGCTCGCGTACCAATCCCTTCAACGAGTCCGACGGGGTAGAGAAGGTTATCGAAACGATGACAATCAATGCCATCGATTGTCTGATCGCCATTGGAGGCGACGACACGATGGGAGTTGCTCATCGGCTGGCGGAATACGGTGTTAAGGCGATTGGTATTCCCCAAACGATCGACAATGACATTGCCCTCACCGACTACTCTCTCGGCTTCTTCTCAGCTTTGGAAGCGATCACCAGCGCGCTTGATCGATTGCACACAACGGCGGCATCGCACCACCGCGTACTTATCCTCGAGGTGATGGGACGAGACACCGGCTGGCTCAGTCTCATGGGAGGCGTAGCCGGAGGCGCCGACGTCATCCTCATCCCCGAAGAATTCTTCGACGTGGATTCGATCTTCCGACAGATCAAACGGCGAGAATCGATGAAGAAGCGATTCAGTATCGTGATCGTGGCCGAAGGTTCCACACCGGGAGGTCTGAACGGCCAAGTTGTCCACGAGGCGGAAGTGGACGCCTTCGGACACATGCGATTGGGAGGCGTGGGGCAGTACATCGCCAATCAGTTGTCGGAACGAATGCGCATACCGGTACGCGTCACCAATCTTGCCTATTTGCAGCGAGGGGGAAGTCCGGCGCCGTTCGACCGAATCTTGGCCACTCGATTCGGAGCAGCCGCCATCGAATTCGCGCTTAAGGGTGCGTTTGATGTGATGACAGCGCTTCACGGTCTGAAGATTGAAGCCGTTCCCCTTGGCGACGCACTGGGTGCATTGCGCCCGGTTCCCGAGGGATTGCTCTATCTGGTCGACCTGTTCGAATAATTGGACTGGTCGTTCTGTTCGAACAGCGGATTGGAACGATCTGTTCGAATAGCGGATTGGAACGATGTGTTCGAATAGCGGAGTGGTCATTTTGTTCGAACAGTGGGTTGGAACGATCTGTTCGAATAGCGGATTGGTCGTTCTGTTCGAACACCGAATGTGATCGATGTGTTCGAATAGCGGATCCGATTAGATACTTGGGGGATTATCGCTTGTATCGGCCAGCGCGATAATGCCCCGTTGATTTTGGCCGTCGACGAATACGTCCATGCCTTCCGGAATGGTGTAGTGAGTGATGAACTCGTCCTGGAACGCGATGGTCGTCGTCCGCAGTAGGTCTCGATTGAACTGATCCCCGTGCTCCTCGTGAAAAGGAAGGTACAGCACGCCGCTGGCCACCATGTCGGCGTAAAAGTGAGTTCCGTAGGAAAGCTCAGGTGAGAACGTAGCCGTGGACATCTCGATGATGACGGCCGCCCCTGAGATCTCGTTGTATTGGGCAGGAACGCCAAGTTGCGGATTGCTGGATGCCCATCGTCCCGGGCCGATCAGGACGTAGGGTTCGTCGTCTTCATCCAATTGCTGGTTGATTCGTCCGATCGTACGGGCGATATCGAAGGCATGATCCCAGCGGTAGGTCTCAGGGTCGACGAATACCAGATGGCGAACGTTCTTGAGTCGTCCGTTCCCCAGCACGTTGCTGCATTCCATAATCATTCGATCCGGCGAGATCTCGGGAATGGGGATCTCCCGATGTTGGGGACGGAGGCCGAGGGGGCGAACCTGTAGCAAGAAGAAGAGAGGTGCGCCATGCAGCGAAGCTTCTTGACTCGAGAAATCAACGGCGAATTCGATGTCGATGGGATACTCAAGCAGTTCTTCCAGAGACGAGAGTGTCTCCTTGACCAACGGCGTAAACGGCATGATCGTCTGACCTTCGATCAGCCGCGTGAATGACGCCACGAATCGCTGATCCGAACTTACCATAGCAGCCGTCGATAGCGGATCGCGCAGCGTTCCGTCCTCACTGACGATGGAACAGATTGTGGTCAACAGCGGGTTAGACAGCATATTCAATTTGCGCTGGCTCAATCGGCCGGCTTTCATGTCCAATACATCCACTGTCTCTTGCGATGAGCGAATAATGGTGCGGACGTCCGAACCTTCTGGTCGCAGTCCTGGCATCTTGGGGGAGAATACGCGTGCGTACTCACGTCCGACGGCACGTGTCCCCGTGCCCACCACCAGTCGGACGATGCCGTCCTCCGGCTTGAGACGCGATGTCCAAGGGTAGTAGTTGATGGAAAACGCGACTCCGCCCACAAGGGGATAGAACAGACCATGGCTGTACTGGCTCCCGATCATGTTTTGTACCAGGATGGCCATTTTCTCTTTCCGCCAGTCCAATCCATGACGCTTTCGATAGGCTCGGGCATTCGGGCTGAAGGTGGAAGCATAAACCCGCTTGATGGCATGGGTCAGTTTATCCAGCCGTTGCTCCATGGTTCCGCGGTTGGGAAGGAAATCAGACAAATAAATGCCGGCGAACGAATGGTTGGTATTGTCTTCCATGACAGAAGACGATCGAACGGCCAGCGGACGCGTTTCCCTCTCCAGAAACGGAATCAGCGCTTCGCTCCATTGTATTGGGAACGGACTGGCAATGATTCGGTTTCCTATCTCTTCTAAGGGAAGCTCTCCGGCGCAGCCGGCCAGAATCGCAGCCTCAAGGTTGTTCTCCTCCATGAAGGCGTCGAACACGTCCGTGCTAATAACGATGGAATCCGGGAAGCGAAGAAACGGCTGGTACTGGGTGAGTTCGCCTCCCTTCTCAAGATGATCCATCACGAAAGCGAGACCGCGTGCCTTGCCTCCGATTTCGCCGGAACCGATGAGGTGAATCTGGGCCGGCAATTCGCGATCTGTGAACCGGTATCGCCCATCCGGTGCCCGACCGAATTGGAAGAATCGGCCAACTCGCGCGCCGTCTTTCAGATGTTCGAGTTGTTGCATGATCACCTTTCCCGTTCCCTGTTGCTGGACGCAATCATTCAATGATGGTTGTTGCCATCATACGTCAACGAGCCCGACTGATCTGGCCTAGATTCCGCAGGTTGAGAAAGAGTAGAGCTTCCGGAAGGCAGGCATGTCATTCGAGAGTTGCTCGACCCTTGCTCGTCGACAACGGCGGCTGAAATCCTTTCAGCCGAACCGACGACGAACTTCAGGCGGCGTTATAACCGGCTTCGAGGGCGCGCTTATTCATGTCGATGAACTTATCCTTGCCGGACTCGCGCATCGAATAAGCCATGGCGTCCTTCACAGCCTGCAATGGAACCGCGCCGGATGCCTTGATATAGGCACCCAAGGCCACCATGTTGATGGTTCGCGCGTTCCCGACCTCTTCGCGGGCGATGTCGTTGATGTCGACATACCTTGCAGTGACATCGGATCGTTCCACTTGGCGATGGATGAGGGAGCGGTTGACCACGATGTTGCCGCCGCCGGCAACCAGCTTCTCGAACTTGTCGAGCGAGGGCAGATTCATAGCGATCAACGCCGTCGATTCATCGACAACGGGAGAACCGACGGTTTCGTCCGACAAGATGACCGTGCAGTTGGCGGTGCCTCCGCGCATTTCAGGGCCATAGGAAGGAAGCCAAGTCACCTCCAGTCCGTGATCCATGCCTGCTTGTGCCAGGATCTTCCCGGCGAGAATGACGCCTTGACCGCCGAAGCCTGCGATGATGACTGATCGCTCCATGCTACCCCCTATCAATCAGGTCGCCCAGCGGGAAGACCTTGGTGACTGTTTCTGCGACGTGCGTGTTCGATTGCACCGGCGACATGCGCCAATTGGTGGGACAGGTCGCAAGAATTTCGACCAATGAGTATCCCTTGCCCTCGACCTGATATTGGAATGCCTTTTTGACGGCCTGGGTCGTCTTCATGATGTGCTTGGTATCGAATAGGGCCTGTCGGGTCACATAGGCGGGAGCGTCGAGTTGGGCGATCATTTCCGAAAAACGAATCGGATAACCGCACAGACTGGCATCCCGTCCCTCGGGCGTCGTGGCCGTCTTTTGATCGATCAGCGTGGTCGGCGCCATTTCTCCGCCCGTCATGCCGTAAATCTGATTGTTGACGAAGATCACGGTGATATCCTCACCGCGGTTGGCAGCATGAATCGACTCGGCCGTTCCGATGCTGGCGAAGTCGCCGTCTCCTTGGTACGAGAACACGATGAGATCGGGCCTGGCTCGCTTGATCCCGGTTGCGACGGCACTAGCGCGGCCGTGCGCGGCTTGCTGAGAATCGGCCTTGTACCACAAATAGGCGAACACCGAACACCCAACCGGTGCGATGCCCACGGTGCGATCGGCAATGTCGAGTTCATCCATCGCGTTCCCGATGATGCGGGTGATGATGCCGTGATGACAGCCTGGACAATAGGTGAATCTTGCATCCGTCAAGCTCTTGGGGCGTTCGAATACCTTGACCATGTTTTTCAGGTTAGCGGACATGCTTCTTCACCTCGTTCAGGATCGATCGCGGCGTGGGGACAATACCGCCCATTTCTCCGAAGAACGGCGTTTTCGCACGTTCGGCGACAGCCAAGCGGACGTCTTCCCACATCTGTCCGGCACTCATCTCAACAGACAACACCGTGTGTACGCGCTCGGACAATGCCTTAAGTGGCTCGTAGGGAAACGGCCACAGCGTGATCGGTCGAAACAGGCCGAGCTTGATGCCTTCGGCGCGAGCCATTCTCACCACCGATTTGCAGATACGGGCGATGGTGCCATGGGCCGCGATCACGATATCGGCGTCTTCGGTATC
>DAOVHV010000186.1 GCA_030671645.1 bacterium
CCAATGCCACACTGCTTGTACCGGGGATCCTCTGGGCCGCGCTGACCTTCGCCGGGACTCTCCAATTGGGCCGTTCGGCGTCTCTGGAAATCGAGGATGCTCACGTAGACGGCCTCCTCCTGGCGCCGGTGCCGCGGAGTTCGATCTATCTGGGGAAGGCGCTCGGGAATCTTATGTTCATGTCGATCACCGAACTGATCATGCTGCCCATCTTCTCCGCCCTGTTCAATCTCAACCTG
Organism: bacterium; assembly: GCA_030671645.1. GTDB lineage: Bacteria > Bipolaricaulota > Bipolaricaulia > UBA7950 > UBA9294 > SPBW01. The sequence goes on from DAOVHV010000186.1 coordinate 240, forward strand.
TTTCGGCCGCTCATTTTGCTCGCTATCTTTCTTGGAACAGTTGGGTTCGCCTCGGTGGGGACCCTCTTATCAACCATGGCGGCCCATTCCAGAGCGCGAGAAGTCATGCTTCCGGTACTCTTGTTTCCGATCGTCCTGCCGGTCGTCATTGCCGCCGTCAAACTGACCGCAGGGGTCCTTGACGGTGGCACGTGGCAGGAGTTGGCCGTGTGGGTGAGGTTCCTGATCGCCTTCGACATCGTATTTCTGGTAATCTCTCTCATGACGTTTCGCTTTGTGGTGGAAGGATAATTCGGCCGTGTATCCAACAAGGAGGTCATCGGCATGGTGAAAGGCATCCTGAAGGCAGGTCCGCTCCTGTGGTTGAGTGCAGTGTCGTTGATCGCCGCTCTTTGCCTTGTCTTCCTCTACGCGCCCACCGAGAAGACGATGGGGGACGTCCAGAGGATCTTCTACTTCCACGTGTCGTCCGCTTGGATCGGGTTCTTCGCATTCTTCGTGACATTCGTCGCCGGAATCGTCTACCTTCGGACCAAGAGCCGGCGGTGGGACATCGTGGGACATTCATCGGCCGAAATCGGTATCGTCTTCACAGTTATGGCGGTGCTTACAGGCTCGATCTGGGCCAAACCGACGTGGAACGCTTGGTTTCCATGGGAGCAGGAACCCAGGCTGATCCTCATCTCGATCCTGTTGCTGATCTACTTCGCCTACCATATGCTGAGGGCCTTCCTTCGCGAACCGGAGCAGCAATCCCGGTTCGCCGCCGTCTACGGGATCGTTGCGTTCGCCAGCGTACCGCTTACGTTCATGTCGATCCGCTGGTGGCAAAGCCTTCACCCCGTCGTCTTCGAGCGCCAAGGAAGCGGGTTGGCTCCGTCGATGCTCTGGACGTTTCTATTCTGCTTGCTGGTGTTCACGATCCTGTACTTTGTGCTTCTGACTCAGCGTTGCCGCCTTTCGATCATGGAGGACCAAGCCGAGGATCTGAAGCGACGAGTGCTCCACTAAAGCTAACAAGGAGAACCATGACCTATCTAGCCGCCGCCTATGCCGTCTTTTGGGGAGTGACGTTCCTCTACATCTTCAGCATCGCGTCCCGACAGAGACGCCTTCAGCGGGAGATCGACGTTCTGAAAGAAACCCTTCGAGACAAGGATCAATAGCTCGACGAGTTCGGCGTTCTGAATTAAGTTCCGTGTCAATGCAGTTACTCGTCACTCCCCCAAACCCGATGAATGGTTGAGCTTACCGGGACCGAAGTGCCGTCGGATTGATCTCGGGATCCGTTCTCCGCAATCACATGCCCAACAGCGTCCTTCCCACGGTAGGCCCACTTCCAGATGAAGCTTGGCTGGATGTCGTGTCAGCCCGCCAAACGTTGCCAACGGTGTTGCGGGGCCGTGCGTTTGACTTCGGCGATCGACCAGGTAAACTAAAATCGACCGACTGGTCGAATAAGGAATGCGTGGCCGACCGTCATGCGTCGGGCTCGAGAGGTGAAGAGGGCGTCCCATCATTCTCACACGGTGCGCTCACGGTTTCTCCACACTGAGAGTCGATATTCGATCCGTAGGTATCGTACCTTCCAGGACTTGGGGCGGGGCACGAACAGGTGCCTCGCCGTGAGTCCGAAGAAGGAGCACCATGCGGTGGACTCGCAGAAGGACGGTGCACCGCTTCCAATCGATTGCTTTTTGCTACAGGAGGAAAATAGTGAAAATCAGAACCATAGGTTTGCTGATGCTTCTCGTCTTGGGACTCGCTGCAGTGGGACTAGGCCAGACCCAGGAGCCATCGATCGATGGAAGGATCGCGGCCGGTGAGTACCGGAATCTCTACTACAGCAATCCCATCCAGATGTCACTCTACTGGTCGATCGTCGGAGACACTCTATACATTGCGCTCAGAGCCCCCGCTGAGGGATGGTTGGCGATCAACTTCATGCAAATGGACGGCGCAATCCATGGCGACACGATCATCGGCTTCGTCGATCCGGGGTTGTTTAGTGACAAGCTGGAGCTCGCCGATCAGGTTGCCCCGGAGGACGGTCACTTCCCCCACATGGACGACACCGGAGTTGGCGGCGAGGACAACATCCTCGACAAAGATGGAACGGAGAACGACGGCGTGACGATCATCGAGTTCTCTCGCAAGCTCAACACGGGGGACGTGAACGATACAGCGATCATGGAAGGCATGGACACGATGGTCATGCTGGCGTACAGCCCTGAGGCCGACGACTACCAGACCTATCACGGAGCGATGGAGCGGATCGCCCTAACCATTAACTTCTTCAGTGGCTTCGTGAACGACTTCCCAACGGACACGAGTCATACCGGATCTTAGTGCCCAACCCTAGCCTAGGTGGGCCTCGTCGACATCCCGTCGGCTGGG
>DAOVHV010000109.1 GCA_030671645.1 bacterium
GCCGTTCTGATGTAGTCCTCTCCCAGGACCTCCAACATCGTGGCCCGGGTCATCCGCGCCGACAGCCCCAGTGGATAGGCCGCCAATGTGATCCCCGGTAGAACGATGTGGGAGAGCGCGCTACCAAACGCGGTGAAATTCCCGGTAATCAACGAATCGAAGAGGTAGAACCCGGTGATGTGCTCGATCGGTGCGGTGAAGCGCGTCATCATGGCAACACGCCCCGCCAACGGGAACAAGCCGAGCTGTTTGAAGAACACCAGCTGCAGGATCATTCCCAACCAGAACGTCGGCAGGGCAACCCCAACGATCGAGAACACACGACTGCCGTGATCTACCATCGTCCCGTCGCGGACAGCCGACACAATCCCCAGAGGGATCCCGACAACAAAGCCGAGCACCATGCCGAAGATGATCAGTTCCAGTGAGGCGGGAAGGTAGGTCGCGATGTCCCGCAACACTGGTTGGTGGGTTCGGATCGAGACGCCCCAGTCACCGCGAAGGAAGTTGGCAATGTATTTGAAATAGCGGATGTGTACCGGCTTATCTAACCCCAGTTCGATTCTCGCCTTTTCAACCTGCTCCAGTTTTGCATGCGGACCGACCCATCGCATCGCCGGGTTGGAAGGCACGACCACCGTCAGAAGAAAGGTCAAGACGGACACACCAAACATGACGATCATGGCCAGCCCCAACCGACGGATGATATATGCTGTCATGAGTTCTCCGTCGTTTCTCTGGTGACAAAGCGTATGAAACGAGAGCGGGGAGCGATGCTCCCCGCTCTGATTGCTCTACTACTGTTACTCCTCCCGGTAGCAATCGTACCAGAAGACGACGTGTGGATAGGCCGCGTTATCGACGTATCCCTTGAGGGACGTCTGTTTTGCTCGCGCCGAACTCATGTCGAAGATGGCGACTCCAGCGGCATCCGCCATGAGGAGGTTCTGTGCCTCGACGTACAGCTGTGTGGCTGCTTTTCTGTTGAACAATGCCTGTTCCTTTGCGGCATTGATCAAAGCATCAAAGACGGGATTGCTGTAGTAAGAGAAGTTGAACGAAATAGGCTGGGTCTCGAACATTGCACTCAAGAAAGAATGAGGATCCGAGTAGTCTGGCCACCAGTAGAACAGCAAGATATCTTGCCGTTCGTTCGGGTCCTCGGCGCTACCGAGGTCGACCTGCGCCTCCCACGGCAGCCCTCTGATCTCAAGCTCGACGCCAAGCTTGGCGAGTTCCGCCTTCCACAGCTCGGCGGTCCTTCGTTCGTTCTCGTCGCCAGCCACGTAGGTGAGCACCACCTTGAATCCTCCGTCCGGATAGCCGGCCTGTTCGAGGAGCACCTTAGCCGTTTCCGGGCTGAAGGTGTATTGCTTGACCTGATCTGAGTACCCCCACAGGCCGAACGGCACGACGCCGCGAGACTGCCGCGCATAGCCTTCCATGACGCTATTCACGACATCATCGTAGGGAAGTGCATACGAAAGCGCCTTGCGCACCAGCGGATTGGCTATGGGATGGTCTGTGCTCTTCGCGTTGTTGAACAGGGCGAGCATGCTCTGGAACGACGGCACGCTGACGATCTCTATACCGGGAACCCCGCGCAGCGCTTCCAGCTCGGACGGCGCCAGTCGATTGGTGAAGTCAGCCTCGCCAGATTCGACCATCAGCCGTCGTGTCCCTTCCTCAGGAACCCATTGGAACACGACCTTGTCGAAGTGCTTGCCTTCCCAGCCTCCCCAGTAATCATCGAACTTCTTCAAGATGACGAGTGTGTTCCCCTCGTTGCTCTCGATGGTGTAGGGACCGGTTCCCGAATCGTGGCCCTCGTAGAACCAATCTCGGTCGGAAAAATCCGGGTCGAAGATGTGCGCGCAGTAGGCCGCCGAAGCGGCGATGTCGACCGCCGCAGGATAGCTGAGATGGAACACGACCGTGTATTTGTCCTTTGCCTCGATCGACTCTACCGGATCCCAGATGTAGAAAGCCCCCTTCTCGCCAGCGATCGTCCGGTCGATGGAGAACTTCACCGCCTCCGCGTCCATCTCTCCGCCGGTGTGGAACTTCACACCCTTTCTCAAGTTGAACGTCCACGTCAGTCCATCCGCCGAGCTCTCATAGCTTGTTGCCAGTACAGGTGTGAACTCACCCGTAACCGAATCGTAGCGCACCAGGGTCTCGTAAACTTCGTTCATCACGATGACCTCGTTGGAGAATCCTTCACTGGGATCCCAGAAGACAACGATCTCGCTTGAATTCACGTAGACCCCAACTTGAGGCTCCTGCGCCGAGACAGCGGCGATACCGGCGACAAGAGCGATCAACATCACAACAAGTCCAAACACAGCTTTCCAACCTATTTTTCCAATCATTTTCATCCCTCCCTGCCATAATTTAGGTGATCTTCGCCGTTCTATACGCTTGAGGTTATCACCTCCCTTCTTTGTCTCTCGGTGACTAGTTAGTACCCTTGAATCTTATCAAAAGTAGCTGACAGATACAAACCGCCGTGATGGTGACGCAGACCTAACTTGACGAGGAGTTCCGCCATCTTCAACGTTGTTGCCGCCGGTTCGACAACGGGCACGGAAAGTCGCTCGCGAACGGTCTGGGCTACGGACACCATCCCAGTGCATCCCAATACGATGACCTCTGCCCCGTCCCGTTTGATTGCCAGTTCTGCCGCTTTTAGTATCTCGTTCACCGTCGCCTCCGCGCTCTCGTCAATCTCGAGCACCGGGATATCGATGCCGATGGCGGAAGCCAGCCTCGATTCGACGCCGAGCTTCCGTGCCTGCCACCGCACCCACGGGGTTGTGTTGGGGAGAATGGAGATCACGGAAAACGTCGCCCCCAGGTGCAGAGCAACCGACATCGCTGTCTCGGCCGGACCGAGAACGACTTTGTCGGTGATCTCCCTGGCGGCATCGACGCCAGGATCGGCGAAGCAATTGACCATGATTGCGTGGACTGCATCGTGCCTCTCCCTGACTATGCGTAGGATTTCCGGGCCGGCATACACGGCGTCGTGAAACGTTTCGATCGATGCCGGTCCCTTCTCGATGCTTGCTACCACTACCTCTGTTGCTGGATCGGCCAGCCCTTGGAAGTACTCCTTATCGTCTTTGAGCAGCTCTTGACTCACCACAGGACTGATGACCAAGATTTTCATTCACCTCTCCTCTCACTGTAAGCACTCACTCAGTGTGAAAGCCAATAACGATCGGACTAGGATAACCGGCGTTCCCGTTATCTTTCTCACCTCGCTTTTCATCTCCAAGTCGTAGCCGAAGCAATCCATGACCACAAGGGCAACTTCCCCCTTCAATTGGTTGGCCGCGTTGATGATCGCGTCTCCACTACCGTAGGGAGAGGCCCCAACTGCGATTGGCTGAAATCCCAATTCTTGATAGGCTACTGTGGTTGTGCCCACCTGCTTTTCCGAGGGGACCATGACTCCAAGCTTCCCGTTGATCAAGATTGACGAGAGTACGCCGGACAGGAGTTTTGCCGGAAGAATCAACGGGGCTTTGGAGCGAAAAGGCGGAAACTCATCGGAACAGAGCAGCGCGATGATGTTCGCGCCTTCGCCGTTCAGGTCAAGAACCGCTTGTTGCACCGGCGGATAAATAGCGTGCTTGTCCACTGCCACTTCTGTGCCATCCTGCAGCTTGGTTACGAGGTGATTCTTCTCCTCCTTGGGTCTGAGGTTCGCTATCTCATCGGCAGTCAGGTCATCGAGCGCGCCCTTCTGCAGGAAAGTAACAGTTTGCGACGCCCGGCTATCTTTGATGATTCTCTCAAGCTCTGCGACCACGTCGCTTCTTGGCGACTGGCCGATTGTTACCACTCCTATTGTTCTCACGCTTGTTCTCCCGATTGACGCCTGGGAATGCAAAAAGCCCGCTTGCTTTGTGATAGCTGCATATCGATTAAATCCTCGCAAAGTTTCAACGCAGCGATTCCAGGGACGACCACCGGAGCGCCCAGTGCCTGGATCTCTTCGGTTTGGACAAGCATACTGCCGCAGCCAAGGACTATAGTGTCCGCCCCGTCCTCTTCGATCGCTTTGTTCACTTCTTCGAGCAATCTCTTGGCTTGCAAGTCTCTTCCTTTATCCAGTTCCAAAATGGGGATTGCCACCGACCGCACAGACGCACATTCATTTGCAAAACCGTACAGTCTCAATAGGTCCTTGATGTCGGTGAATGCACAGTCAGGTGGGCCGGCACTGATGATGGAGAACGCCGTTCCCAGAAGAGTTGCGAAGTGAACGCTCGCCTCGCAGAGCCCTACGATGGGGATTTTCAAGCGTTCCTTGGCGGCCCGCAATCCCGGATCGTCGAAACAATAATCGATCACACCGTGGTATCCCTCTTGCTCGGCGCGCTCGGCCTCACGGACGAGGAACGTCGCGGCAAAGACTTCGTCATAACAGCACTCGATCGCCTTTGGACCGTCCTTGATATTGACGATATCGATCTGCGTGTTTGCGTCCTTGTAGCCCTCAAGCAATTTCCTTGCAGGTGCATTCCACTCGTCGGTGGAAACTGGAACCACAATCCGTATTCTCTTCTCCCTTA
>DAOVHV010000158.1 GCA_030671645.1 bacterium
CGGCGGGATCGGCGTGTCCCTGACCTACAGCATCTTGGGGTTCTCCAACTTCGCCCATGGTGACACGATGGCTCTCGGTGCATATTTCGCGCTTGCGTTCCTTTCGCTGCTTGCAGGGGCGGGCATTCCTGGCCAGCCATTCGGGTCTCTGTCCTTTGGGCTGGACTTCGCTCTCTCTCTTGTGTTGGCGATGATCGCGACAAGCGCTGTAGTTGTGCTTCTCGATCGCCTTCTCTTCAGGCGTCTGCGTCTGCGGAAAGCCAACAGGATCACCCTGATGATCTCCACCATCGGCATTGCGCTCGTGCTCCGCAACGTGATCCAGTTCTTCTGGGGGCCGCAGCCGCACTACTACTCCGCAAAGATCCAGCTGGCCATTCCGATTCGGCAGCTCGGAATCCGCGTAAAGCCCGATCAGGTCTTCATCGTGTCGGTCGCCGTGATCCTTGTTACGTTGCTCCATTGCTTCCTACGATACACCAAGATGGGAAAGGCGATGCGTGCGGCCTCGGACAACTCCACGTTGGCGCAAGTGACGGGAATCAACACCGAGAGGGTGATTTTGTGGACGTGGGTCATCGGCGCCTCGCTCGCTGCGGTCGCCGGAGCACTCACCGGGATCGAGAACAAGTTTATCACGCCGGACCTGGGCTGGCAGATGCTCCTCTCGATCTTCTCGGCCGTGATACTCGGCGGCCTCGGAAACCCCTACGGAGCCATCGTCGGCGGGATGATCGTCGGCATCTCTGAAGAGGTGTCGACGGCCTTCATTTCGACGGGATACAAGCCAGCCGTCGCGTTCGTTATCCTGATTGTGATGCTGCTCATTCGGCCAACCGGCTTACTCGGTAGGAGGAACTGATGGAACTGTTCATCGGCATCATCAACTACTTAGTATTCTTTGGCATTACTGCAGGGACGTACGCCGTTCTCTCCCTGGGCCTGAATCTTCAGTGGGGATACACCGGTTTGTTCAACATCGGCGTAGCCGGATTCTATGCAATTGGCGCCTACACGGCGGCGCTGATCTCCGGCCCGCCCCCCGACGTTTGGGACGGACGGTTGGTCGGAGGATTCGAGCTTCCTTTCTTGATAGGAGTGCTCGCCGCCGCTGCCGCTGCAGGGATTGCAGCGTTCCTGGTCGGATTGCCGACGCTTCGCTTGCGAGCCGATTACCTTGCTATCGCCACGATCGGGATCGCCGAAACGATTCGTTTGATTCTGAAGAACGAATCGTGGCTCACCAACGGTGTCTGGGGTCTCCAACAGATTCCGTCCCCTTTGTATGAGCCGATTTATCACGGGGCGAAGGCGTTTGTCGATGGGCACCCCGAACTTTATCCGTGGCTCCAGCAGCTGATCTTGAAGGCATACAACTGGTTCTACCTGCTCCTCGTTGTCGTCGTGCTAGTTGCTCTCTACTACTTCCTGAAACGCTTGACTCGCTCTCCGTGGGGGCGCGTTCTTAAAGCTATCCGCGAAGACGAGGATGTCGCAGCGATGTCCGGGAAAAACGTGTTTGCGTATAAACTCCAGGCACTCGTCCTCGGTGCAATGATCATGGGGATTGGCGGAGCTCTCTATGCGCATTACGCGCGGTTCATCTCGCCGAACACGTTCAAGCCCCTCTACGGCACGTTCATCGTCTGGGTGATGCTCATCCTCGGCGGCACAGGGAACCACAAGGGAGCCATCCTCGGTGCGTTCGTGATCTGGGGAACATGGGCCGGGACCGATTTTCTCACGAACTACCTCCCGTTCACAGCATCTCAGGTTGCCGCCCTTCGCATCATCGTGATCGGGATCGTGCTGGAGGCGATCATCCTCCTGCGTCCGCAAGGACTCCTGCCCGAGATTACGCGCTCCCGGAGACTGTCCCGCGAGGAAAAGAAGACGGGGGAAGCAGAATCGCCTCCCCCGTAGTTGGGATCAAAACCTTCACGGTCGAGGGCCGTCCTGCGAGGCAGGACGTTCTACCCTGCGACCTCCATGACCTTCACAACCTCGCAGCCTTCGATCTTCCAGATCTCGATGGCTCCGTCAACGTCACCGGTGGGTGAGAAGTTAACTCCGCCTCCGGCACCCTGATAGTTGATGTCCTTTCCGGCTTGCAGGAGCGCAACGGCCTTCTCCCATTCGTCGTAGTAGACGACTTCGCCTGGAGGGTTGGCTACGGCGCGCAGGTTGTCGCGGATTGCCGTCCCGCTCGTCTCGCCTGACTTGACCATGGCCAGCGCGATGACCATCACCGCGTCGTAGGCCTTGTCGTGGTAAGGGATTGTGGTCGGTCCATACCCGCCTGCGGTGTAGTCAGCTTCGAATTGGTCCGCCTTGTATCCTCGGGCGGCCACAGTGCCGTAGGAACCTTCGAGAGGGCCCCCGGCTTCGGCTGAGAGACATGCGACTCCTGGAGCAACGCCTTCACCCTTCATCCCGTCGGTCAGAAGGAAACCGCCGATGTAGCCGGCTTCGACAGCCTCGACGATAATCTTATTCCCGTCCACCGGGTAGCAAGCCATCATGATCGCATCGGGGTCTCCAATCATGGCTATGCCGACCTCGCCGCGATAGGAGGGCTTGAGCTCCTCTAAGGGAACCATCGCTGTGACCATACCGCCCAGTGCCTCGAACGTTGCCTTGAACGTGTCGGCCAAGCCCTTGCCGTAGTCGTTGTTCACGTACACAACGGAAACGTTCTTGTAGTTCTGAATCACCGCAAGTCTTCCCAAGACGACGCCTTGGACCGAGTCCGGTACAACCGTTCGGAAGACAAAGTCGTTGTCGTCCAACGCACTAACCGATGGAGCCGTCGACGCGGGCGAGATGAGAACAACCTCCGCCGGAATGGTCACACTGGAGACGGCCACCGTGACACCGCTCGACAGTGCGCCGACAATCGCCTGTACACCATCGATCTCGACGAGCTTGCTCGCCGCGTCACGCCCCACATCGGCTGAAGTTCCCGAGTCTCGTAGCACCAGCTCGAGCTGCCTGCCCAATACACCGCCGGCTGCGTTAATGGTGTCTACGGCCATCTGCGCGCCGTCAGCAATCGAGGGGCCGTATGGAGCGAGCCCTCCGGTGAGCCCTACGAGGGCACCAATCTTGATTGGGTCATCGTCGGCGGCAACCACACCTGTGAGCAACACGCCGATCACAATAATCAATACAACACTGAGTTTTCTGAGCATCTAATCCTCCTAAGAATCTAATTTCGCCAGCTTCGGACAAACACCCCGTAGCTACCACCTCCCTATTTCCCGTGGAGAGGAAAACAAAAAGGACCACAGGTAATTACCTGTAGTCCGCATGCCCTGCTCTTGAAGTGGCCCTTATGGAAGGCTACTCACGAGCAGAGCTAGTCAATAAATAGCCAATGGAGGGCGACGCGTAGCATCATAGACTCGTTCGCGGCCGCTCTCCGTATGGACATGATAGAATCCTAGCATAGGCAGAGATAGGAGTGTTGTCAAGCCC
>DAOVHV010000179.1 GCA_030671645.1 bacterium
CCATCGTCTGGGTTGTCGGGATGCGATTATCGGATACCGTTAAGTTGTCCGATCGAACACAGCGGGTGTTGCTGATGCGGATGAAGGGAATCCGATGATTTCGTTTCTTGTTTTCGCAGCCTCCATCATGGTGCTTGTCGGCCTGCACGAAGCGGGGCACTTCTTCATGGCCAGAGCTTTCGGGGTCTATGTCAAGGAATTCGCTATCGGATTCGGCCCCAAACTATTCGCCATTCGAGGGAAAGAAACCCGCTACTCGCTTCGCCTCATTCCGTTCGGCGGATACGTCAAGATGGCGGGAGAAGATCGCTTGGAAGACGACGAATCCATTCCGCACGACCGTGTGCTCTACAGCAAGCCGCCATATGCCCGCGCCCTCATCAGTCTGGCCGGGCCGTCGGCTAATCTACTATTGGCTTTCGCGATCACGCTGTTTGTCATCTGGTCGGTCGCGTTCCCAATGCTTCAGGTATCAGAGCTCGTGCCCGAATCTCCGGCGGCAGAGGTCCTGCAGTTCGGCGATCGGATTCTGGCGATGGATGGACATCGAATCCTGACTCGCGAGCAGATTACGTCCGTGGTCGAGGCCTCGAAAGGCGATCCGATCGCCATCCTGTTGGAACGAGAGGGAACACAGCTTGAGTTCATCATCGAGCCTGAGTACATCGAAGAGGAAAGCCGGTTCGTTCTCGGTGCCTATTTCTACATAGCCGCCCTCACCAACGAACTGTCTGCCGTTGAATCCACTTCACCGCTGGCCGCTTACGACGTGCAGCCGGGCGATCGCATCGTGGCCGTCAACGACGAACCGACCGGAACGCTCGTCGCCATTCAAATCGCGACCGATGCCGCGCTTCCTGATGCCGAAATCACATTAACCCTCTTGCGCAACGGCGAGACACTGGATGTGGTACTACCTGCAGGCGGAAAGACGGCCTATGATTTGTACGATGGAACGCAATTCGCCGATCTGGGCGTGGTCTATCGCCGTGCCGGTCTTGGGGAAGGTATCGTGCTTGCATCGGGTCAATTTGTAGGCTACATCCGCGCCCTGGCTGAGGTTATTCGAAGCGTGTTCGCCGGCCAAGTTGCTGCCGGCGAAGTGTTTCAGGGGCCTGTCGGCGTTGCCAAGATTCTTGGCGAAGGCATCCGTGTGAGCGGAGCGTACTTCTTCACATTGCTGGCGTTCCTGAGCCTGAACTTCGGCTTGATCAACCTGGTGCCGTTCCCGGCCTTGGACGGAAGCCGCGCCGTTTTTGCACTGTACGAATGGATTCGCGGCAAGCCGATTCCCCCGCAGCGGGAAGGCATCATTCATGCCATTGGTTTCTTGATTCTCATCAGCTTGATGGTTCTGATTACGTATCGAGATATCGTTCGGCTGTTTCGATAAGACATACTGCCATTGCGGCGATTCCCTCATCGTGTCCCCACGACCGTAGCCCCTCGTTGGTGGTGGCCTTGACTCCGATCCGATTGCATGGCAATCCAAGGATCGGACTCAAAATCGTCTTCATCTCCGAGAAGTATGGAGACAGCTTCGGGGTTTGTGCAATCACCGTCACGTCGACGTTCACCGGACAAAGACCGTTCTCTCGCAACAACTCCACAACCCGCTCCAACAGAATCGTGCTGCGAATGCCTCGATACTGCTCGTCCGTATCAGGAAACTGGTGGCCGATGTCATTCAATCCTGCCGCTCCCAGCAAAGCGTCACAGACGGCATGAATCAACGCATCTGCATCCGAGTGTCCGGCTAGGCCGTCGTGGTCACGGATCTTGACGCCGCCGAGAATCAGCGGGCGTTCGGGTTGAAATGGATGCACGTCAAATCCCAATCCCATACGTTGATCAGTCCTCGGCACGATCGAACTCCTTTTCCACTGATTTCACGATCTCGTAAGCGAGTCCACGAGCAAATCCCCGCCTCGACAGAAAAGAAACGAGGCGGTTTCTACGTTTCTCGGGTGTCAGTCCATGGAGTCTGCGAATTCGCGCTTCGGCCAATTCGGTGGCCAGCTCAACCTCACGAATGGCCGGGTATTCAGCGTGCAACGTGCTTGCGATCAGATCTTGATGAATCCTCTTTTCCCGAAGTTCTTGCGCGATGGCAGCCCGAGAAAGGGGATGATGCCACATTCGGTCGCGCACCCAGAGTTTGGCGAATGCAGCATCATCCAATTGATTCGTCGCGATTGCTTGGCTAATCGTTGCTTCGATGACGTCGTATTCGTAGCCCTGTTCCGACATTCGCTGCCGCGCTTCGGCGATACTTCGAGGCCTATAGCGCAGCAACAGCATCAGATAAGCCCAAGGATCACTCTTCGGTTTCTTCAGCTTCTTGGACGTCGCTGCTCTCCTGGCTACCTTCACTCTTGATCAAGCCAACCTTCTCGCGAATGGCTGCTTCCAGCTGGTCCGCAAGTTTGGGATCTTCCTCGAGAGCTTGGGCGCTGTTGCCAATGCCCTGGCCCAGCCGCTCATCTCCGAACGAGTACCACGATCCGCTACGGCTGACCAGACCGACCGCCTCACCGGTGTTGATCAGATCTCGCGAACGCACAATGCCCCTACCGTAGATGACGTCGAACGTCGCCTCTTTGAACGGCGGTGCCACCTTGTTCTTGACAACACGGACGTTGACGTGCGTGCCCACACGCTCGGCACCTTCTTCGATTCGACCGGAGGCCCACAACTGCAGACGGAGCGAGGCGTAGAACTTGAGCGCCCATCCGCCGGATGTGGTCGTCGACGGACCAAAGCGTGACGTGCTGATCCTGGATCGCATTTGGTTGGTGAACACGACAATCGTCTTGGACTGAGAAATGGCGCCCGATAGTTTACGCATCGCCTGGCTCATCAAGCGCGCCTGCAAGCCGACCTGAGAATCACCCATCTGGCCTTCGATTTCCGCCATCGGAACGAGCGCGGCCACCGAGTCGATGACGATGATGTCGATGGCTCCACTACGCGTC
>DAOVHV010000106.1 GCA_030671645.1 bacterium
CTGCAGCAACCTCGGCGATTCAGGGAATGAGAAGGTGCTTTCGCGCTTGGTGTCGGAAGGGATAGCGTTCCTTGGCAAGGCAAGTGTGAACGGGAAGTTCTGCCTGCGAGCGTGCTTCCTGAACCTACGCACCACCATGGAAGATGTAGACCTGATTCTTGAGAAGGTGACGCAGTTCGGGCTGGAGGAACTTTCGCGCTGACCGGCAAATGGCAGTGTGGAGTCTTGGGGACTGATTGTAGAACGCGGTCGATAGCTGTCTCGTCGTGGTGACGCGTGTTGGATTCACAAGCCAAACACTGGCTTGAGACTCAAATCGGATTTCGAGAGTCACATCATGCTGAATTGCTTGCGGTTCAGCCTTCCGTATGCACACGCTTGCCGACACTGACTTGATTGCGTCCATCCGCTTTTGCTCGATACATAGCATCATCCGCGCGTCGTAGGAGGTCTTCGTAGTCCGTTAAGCCAGGGCGCATGGAGGCGGCCCCAACGCTCACCGTAGTATGGAGACGCTCCAAAATCGGTTCTTTCAAGGAACGAGCACTGACACCGGCACGTATCCGTTCTGCCACGATAACTGCTACGTCCAGCGCCGTCTCTGGCAGAATTACACCGAATTCTTCTCCACCCAGCCGGCCAAGCGTGTCCGAGTCCCTCAGCGAATCTTGGATGGTCTCCGTCAGTATCCCAAGCAGCCGATCCCCGATAAGGTGCCCATGCCGGTCATTTATCTTCTTGAACCGATCGACGTCGATCATCAGCAGACTCAGCGCGTGCTCATACCGTTTGGCGCGTACGACTTCGGCCTGCAGTGTTTCCAGGAAGTGTCGGCGATTGGCCACACCGGTCAGCGGATCCACCATTACGAGGGCCTCCAGTTTCCCTTGGAAGCGATTCACAACGACAATCACGACGGTAATGACGATACATGTCGCCAGCAATCCGACGGCCAGATTGGTGAACAACGCCGAGCGTATGTGCCCAGGAGAATCGCCTGCCTCTTGTTCGCCGATCAGGTACCAGTCAAACTGCGGGAAGTATCGGACTTCGAGGAACACGCGACGTCCCTTTCGGTCGAATTCATACGTTTCAGAACTGTCTTTATGCGCGAGGATGTCAGAAGCCACCGCGCCGATTCCTTCTGCATCCATGATGGAGGCTGATTCGACGAGACTGATATCCGGATGGGCCTGCACGAGACCGTTCGAGTCGACCATGTAAACCAGCCGGCCAAATCGATCCTCGTATTCGGAGAGAAGTTGGCTGATGCTGTCCATGCTCAATCCCACTCCGGTGACGCCGAGGAAACGCCCCTCGTAGTCGACGATCCGGTGATTGATAAAGATGGTCAGCGTCCCCGCCGAAGCCTCGTCTGTGTCCACGTCCAAATCCATGTCGACGTTCCTCTCTTTGAAGGCGTAGTACCAAACATCATGTGAATCGTCTGGGTTGATGGTCTTCAGGATGCGGTCGTGATAGTAGTAACGTCCGGTCCTTTCCGAGACGAAGAATGCAGTGAAGAAGCCATACTTGTCCTTGATCTCCTTGAGATACTTCTCAACCTGGCTCGCGTTCTCTTCACCTGCGAGTGCCCAGTCCTTGAGGAAGGTGTCGTTGGCCATCAGCGAGGAGATGTCAATAGGCATCATTAAGTCGCGCTGGATCTCCGACAGGATATTGCTGGTCAGGAGCGGAAGGATCTCGTTCAAAGCACTGGCACGATACCGGTTCTCGGAGACCATATAAGCTATCAGGCTTGTCGAGACAAAAGCCATGATGAGCACGGTGCTCAAGACCAAGATCAGCTTGATACGGATGCTCATGGGGCTCCTTTATCATCCAACTCGCAGCTGGATGATATCCGGTTGAGCGGAAGCAAGCACCGTACGCGTGTAGAGATAAGTGGAATCTGCTAACCAGATGACCAGCCCGCCGCTTTTGCTCTTCCCTCTCGATGGAGAGAGCAGCAAGAATAGGGAAGTTCTGGAGCCTGGGGGACTGTATGTAGAAATCGAGTACTGGCCGCCGCTTGGTAGCCTTCGTTAAGAGGAAGCTGGGAGTCAGTATTAAGCGCACTCATCCCAGCGGTTCTCGCGAGGCAGATTTGTGGCTTCAGGGGCCTCTGGAAACGATGATATGTTGATCAATGGTTCATGGAAAGTGTTCGTAATGCTGATGAGGTCGACAAATTAGGATGGCAACTTCTGTCAGGTTTCTGCAATGAGCCGTTTCCCACCTCTTTCTGAATCCTCGTTCCGAAGACACGCACTAACTCTGAAGTTGAACCGGATTCCGGGATGAAGGTTACTTCTCTGCCTCAAAGAAGGCGTGCTTTCATAACATCTGCCCCCCTGTATCGTCATCTCAATCTAGGAAAGAGCTGGTGCTCATCGCGCGGGGGACTATTTGTCAGTATTCGAAACGGACGCTAGCCTGAAGGTATTGCTATGCGGCGATCGCCGTAGGAGGCAAATATGAGGCACAGTCAGCCGGGCGAGAGATCACTATCCAAATGGGTGACATCCCTAGTGTGTTTCGGAACGCTTGCCGCGTATTCGATCGCTTGTTCGTACGGTGAGGGTATGAGCGGGTGGGAACAAACAGCTGGTCCACCAGGGGGGCGAGTGAACTGCGTGGCTGTGGACATCGACGACCCGGCAATTGTCTATGCCGGACTCGGTGAATTGGGAATCTATCGAAGCATTGACGGCGGCAATACGTGGGAACCGTCCAAGGATCAGATGGGAGGGTGGATCGGCAACATTACCTCCACACCACACGGCGTGTTCGCTTCTTGCGGCGGCTTTGGGCTCTTTCGTACGACGGATCGGGGCCTTTCGTGGGATCTTGTGGAGGTTGCGCCGGAAACGCGAATCACAGGAATGCACTACAGCCCATTCGGAGATGTCTTCCTCGCGAAGTCGGAAAGAGGACTGGTCTACATCAGCCGCGACGGCGGGAACACTTGGCTCGATATCGGGGGGAATCTTCCGCATGCTCGGATCTCCGCGATGGCGGCTTCCGGACCGATTGAATATTGGGTAGCCAAGGGAGACAGCGGGGAACTTGGTGTCTACCACACAACCGATGGGGGCACGAGTTGGGAGCAATCGACGCTTCCTCAACTTCGTGACGCGGGAGTCGGCCACATCTTCGTCGCTCATGATGATCCTGGTCTGATTCTCGTTGGCTTTCACAACATCCACAACGAAGGCCGCCCGGATGGCGTCTCGTATTCGTGGATTTCGCGTGATGGCGGAGTGAATTGGTCGCCGGTGTGGGGGTTCTTCGACCCAGACAACGGATGGTTACCTCTGGCCCAGGGTCTCGATGGCGCACTGTACGTCAACAACGCGAATCATCTCTACGTCTCTCACGATCGGGCTCGGACGTGGCAGCGCCTTCGTCTCGTCAAAGGCTTGGAGGGCCGGCGCCCCGGCGACATCGGGAACATGGTCGTTCATCCCGAAGATCCCGATACTCTCTACGTCCCTGTACTAAACGGAGTCGCTACCAGTCACGATAGCGGCACGACGTGGGTGATCGCAAACGCTGGGATGATCCTCACCCAGGTTAGCCGCCTTGCTGTTGATCCGATCGACCCGGCCGTTGTCTATGCTGCGTCGGCCGGAGGAGAGGGGACGTTCCGATCCGAAGACCGCGGTGACACATGGACGTGGCTCAACGGCGGCGGACTGCCCCACCCGTGGGCCGATGAGCTCATCGTTCACCCATCCGACCCGGCGATCGTCTACGAGATCGTAGACGTAGGCGATGTTCATGTCTCTGGAGACGCTGGCGATACGTGGGACATCGTCTGGCCCGAGTTCCGTTTCAGTTCGATTTACGCGCTGGCGGCGGCCCCGTCGGATCCTGACACTCTATATGCCTGCAAGAACGGCTTTGGCATCTTCAAAAGTACCAACGGCGCGAACAGCTGGCGATTCCTCCATCACTCCGGAGTCGACTACACGTACACAATTGCCGTCCACCCCTATGACCCCGACATCGTCTACTCAGGGTACAGCCCCAAGCCGTTCCAGGACTGGGCGATGGTGCGTCGCAGCATTGACGGTGGGACTGCCTGGGAGACCGTGCTCGAGGTGCCTCATTCCCGGGGGATCACCTCAGTAGCGATCGATCCCAGTGATCCGGAGACCGTCTATGCGGGGAACACGGGACCGGACTGCGGTATCTGGGTCAGCAACGACGGGGGCGACAGCTGGGGCAATCTCAACAAGGACTTCCTGTTCAGCACGATTCATTCTCAGAATCAGCTGGCGCTGGATCCGACGGACGAGGACACGGTCTACGCCGCTCCGTGGGGAGCGGGCTTATTCAAGACGGTCGACGGTGGTGCGACGTGGATGGACGTGGACAGTCTACCTACACTGTCGATTGCCAGTCTGGCCATTCATCCCGGGGATCCCGAGATCCTCTACGCTGCAGGGCGGGCTCATCCCATCCTGTACCGATCGGAGGATGGCGGTCGGAGCTGGGAAGAGATGTTCGACGCCGGTACGGAATACGCCAGGTTGTTCAAGGTGAAGCTCGATCCGAGTGACCCTGCTACGGTTTACGTGGCAGCGTTTAGACACAACGCTGTCTTGGGCAGCTTGTTCCGGATCCGGGACGGCGAGGCGACGGAGATCACGGGGAGCATTCCTCGATCGATCCTC
>DAOVHV010000056.1 GCA_030671645.1 bacterium
CTGGCTTGCCCGAACGAGCGAGGACGGACCCGAGCCAGCAGATCGCGTCCTTCGATGGACAGATTTGCCAACGCCCGGAAATCCAAATCGACCGGGATAACCAGATCTTCCATCCGTTGAAGGCGTTGAATTTCGCGATCCTGTTGCATGAGATAGCCCGAGTATTTCCCCTCGATCTCCGCTTCGCGAATCACAGCCTCTTGAAGGGATTCCACCGCCACCAAATCGACCAGCCGAACGTTGGGCCGACGGAGCAGTTCGAACAAGCTGGCGCCGTTATGTGTCAATCGCGTGCTCCCCCGACCGACCAAGCGGTCGTTGATGGGATGGGTGGGGCCGATTCGTGTGTCAAGCAATTCCGACAGGAGCTTAGTCAGGCTTTCCTTGCGGCGAACGACCTGTTCGTAGCGATCATCCGGAAGCAGACCGATCCGATGTCCGATCTCGGACAGCCGAAGATCGGCATTGCCTTCGCGAAGCGTAATGCGGTATTCGGCGCGCGACGGCAGCATTCGATAGGGCTCGGTAATACCCTTGGTAACCAGGTCGTCGATGAGCACGCCGATGAAGGCTTGCCCCCGAGTCAGCAGCAAGGGATCTTCGCTGCGGAGCGTTCGAACGGCGTTGATTCCGGCCAGCAGGCCTTGGGCGGCCGCTTCCTCGTAACCGGTGGTCCCGTTGATCTGCCCGGCGAAATAGAGGCCGCTCATGCCATTGGATTCCAGCGTCGGATGCAGATGCAGCGGATCGATGAAGTCGTATTCGAGGTTGTAGCCGTAGCGTTCAATGTGCGCGCCCTCCAATCCCTGGATCGAGCGAACAATTCGCTGCTGAACCTCCGGCGAGAAGGCTGTATAGATGCCCTGAAGATAGACCTCGGCGTTGTCAATTCCTTCCGGCTCCAGAAAGACCTTGTGGCTGGTTCGGCCGGGAAACTTGACGATCTTGGTTTCCAGGGACGGGCAATGGCGCGGCCCCTCGCCGGCGATCAGACCGTTGTAGTTGGAGCTTTCCTTCAGGGAATCACGAATGATGCGATGCGTGGTTTCGTTGGTGTGCGAGACATAGACCGGCAGGTCGTTGGCCAAGACGCGAGGCTGACTCCAGAATGAGAACGCCAGCGGCAGTTCGCTGGTGTCCTGTCGTTCCAATTGCGAGACGTCGATGGTGTCGCGATGTACGCGCGGCGGGGTGCCTGTCTTGAGGCGAACAAGCGGGAATCCGTGGTCCTGAAGCGATTCAGCGAAGGCGAGTGACGGCGGCTCACCGGCGCGTCCGGCGTGATAGGCGACATCTCCCAACAACACGCGCCCGTTGAGAAAGGTGCCCACGGCGACGACGACCGCCTTGGCCGAAATCTCCAGACCTTCTCTTAAGTGCACGCCGACGACACGATGATCGCGAACGAGGAGGCGATCGACCATTCCCTCGATGATGGATAGGCCTTCCGTGTTTTCCAGGATCCGTTTCCACGTTCGCTTGTACAAACTGCGGTCGGCTTGGGCCCGCCGCACCTGCATGGCGGCGCCCTTGCTGGAGTTGAGCATACGAATGTGGATCATCGACTCGTCGGTGACCCGAGCCATCTCCCCGCCCAATGCATCGACTTCTCGGACCAATTGCGATTTTCCCGGCCCGCCAATGGCCGGATTGCAGGGCATTTTGCCGATCTCGTTCAGATTAATCGTAAGAAGAGCCGTCGAGGCTCCCAAACGGCTGGCTGCGAGTGCTGCCTCGCAACCGGCATGCCCGGCCCCGACGACGACGACGTCATACGCGTGCATAGACTCCTGCTGTCTTTACTCCTTCTTGTCCAGCTTGAACCAACTGAGCAGATCGATCGGTACGGGGAATACGATGGTCGACGCGTTCTCGGCCGAGATATCGTTGAGCGTCTGCAGATAGCGCAGCTGAATTGCCGACGGGTGGCGGTCGATAATCGCCGCGGCTTCGCCCAGCTTGGTGGCGGCCTGCAATTCACCTTCGGCGTTGATGATCTTTGCGCGACGATCGCGCTCGGCCTCGGCTTGCCGGGCGATGGCCCGCTGCATGTCGGACGGGAGCTTGACGTCCTTGATTTCCATGTTCTTGACCTTGATCCCCCACGGGTCGGTCTGCTCGTCGACGATCTGCTGGAGCTGCATGTTGATCTTTTCTCGTTCGCCGAGGACCTGATCGAGTTCGAACCCGCCGAGAATGCTTCGAAGTGTCGTCATTGCGATCTGGCGCGTCGCCTCCATGTAGTTCTGCACTTCGACGATGGCGGCACATGGGTCGACGACGCGGAAGAACAGGACCGCGTTGACCTGGGTCGAGACGTTATCTTTGGTGATCACTTCCTGAGGAGGCACGTCGAGTGTGACCGTCCTGAGGCTGACCTTCACCATCTTGTCAACGATGGGGATGATCAGAAAGATGCCCGGTCCCTTGGCTCCTACCAGCCGTCCCAAGCGGAAAATGACGCCGCGTTCGTATTCGCGAACAACCTTGATAGCGTTGCTGAGAAACAACAGAACGATGACGACGATTGCTCCAATAATTGGATACATGTTGACGCCTCCTCGTAACGATTCGATAGCTATATAGATGGTAGGTTCCCGACTCACGGTTGTCAATTGTGAATCGGCGAGTCCGGCTTCGTATACTTGAGATCAAGAGGTGAGGTCATGAAGCGCCGTCCGTTGATCGCTGGGAACTGGAAAATGCACAAAACCTCCCAGGAAACCCAGGAATTCATTGAGAGCTTTCTTTCCGATGTCACGAAGTTCTCCAACTGCGACGTGCTACTGATCCCACCATTCACAAGTCTCGACAGAGCCGGCCGCCTCCTTTCGGAGTCGCACGTGTTTCTAGGAGCACAAGACATGCACTCCGAGGCTTCGGGAGCCTATACCGGGGCCATCTCGCCCGGGATGCTGGTGGCATGTGGTTGCGACTTCGTGTTGGCCGGACATTCCGAGCGGCGATACGTGTTCGGCGATTCCGATGACGTGGTAAACCGGAAACTGCATGCAGCCCTGGAGAACGAGCTTCGCCCCATCCTTTGTGTGGGCGAGACTCTGGACCAGCGCCAGGCAGATCAAACGGAGGTGGTTCTCGAAGATCAGCTTGACGGTGGGTTGAAGGGCATCGATGAAAGGATGCTGGCCGACATCGTGATTGCCTACGAGCCGGTGTGGGCCATCGGAACTGGGGAAACGGCCACACCGGAGCAGGCGCAGGCGGCCATTGCCTTCATCCGAGACTGGCTCGAGATGCACTTCAATAAGCCGGCTGCAGCTGCAATGCGCATTCTGTATGGCGGCAGCGTTAAGCCGGCCAATGCACGCAGTCTGCAGTCTCAGCCCGATATCGACGGCGCATTGATCGGAGGAGCTTCGCTTGATCCCGATTCATTCGCACAGATCATCGCAGCCGCCCAGTCCCTGCAAGGGGTCGATGACCCATGCTGAAGACGATTCCCAATCAAATCACGATCGCTCGTCTGTTGTCGGTTCCGCTGCTGATGTATCTGATCCTGTCCGACTCCAACATCGGCCGCATCTTCGCCGTGATTCTGTTCTTTCTGGCGGCGGTATCGGACGCCGTGGACGGGTACATCGCGCGCAGTTTCAACCAGACGTCGGTGTTCGGTCAGTTCGCGGATCCCATCGCCGACAAGTTACTCATCTCGGGTGCGTTGATTGCCTTCGTTCAACTGGGTGAGTTGACGGCAGCGGCAGTGATGGCGCTGATCGCTCGTGAGTTTCTGGTTACAGGGCTGCGCATTGTCGCCGTCCATGAAGGTCAGATCATTACTGCCAGCATCCTGGGAAAACTGAAAACGCTTTCTCACATGGTGCTGGTGCTGATTGTACTGGCGGCACGATCTTTTCCTTTAGGTCCGGGCGGCGAGATTGCCAAGACGTGGGCCCTTGTTCTGGCCATCGTACTATCAGTGATCTCCGGAGCCGAGTACTTCTACCGCTCGCGGCGCTTGTTCGTCTAAGGCGCGGCTGTCGCTTGCTCTTTCTCACCATCCGATGATCTTCACCAGTACACGTTTCTTTCGGCGTCCGTCGAATTCGCCGTAGAAAACTTGCTCCCACGGCCCGAGGTCGAGGTGTCCTTCCGTGATTGCAACGGTCACACTTCGTCCCATTACCTGGCGTTTGAGATGGGCGTCCCCGTTGTCTTCACCGGTGAGGTTGTGATCGTACTGATTGATCGGCTTGTGCGGTGCAAGTTTCTCCAGCCAGTGTTCGTAATCCCGATGCAGCCCGGCTTCGTCATCGTTGATGAACACGGACGCTGTAATGTGCATGGCATTGACGAGACAGAGACCTTCCTGGATCTCGCTTTCTCGTAAAGCAGCTTTCACTTCGCTTGTGATATTGACGAACGCACGACGTGTGGGGATTTGAAACCACAATTCCTTGCGATAACTCTTCATCGACCCTCCTGTAGGTTCGAGCTTGGTGAACAGTGTAGCCGTTTGGCAAGACGTACGGGATTCATAGCCAGGCCGGGAGGCGATAGAATCGGGCACCGCAAAGGGGGAACATGAGAAGCATGCGATCGGTTCTCTATTATCTGGGCATCATCCTGATCGCCTTCTCTGTGCTCCAAGCAGCTCCTCTCGCCATCAGTGCGTTGTACAAAGAGACGGTTGAGTTTCCGATGCGAATCTACGCTATCCCGGCCATTATCAGCTTGGGCATCGGCCTGGTGCTCGTTTCGCTGCTCAAACCACGGCCCATGACCCCTCGACTTTCGATGGCAGTGGGAGCGCTGGGTTGGTTCGCGCTTTCGTTGCTGGGCGGTGTCCCCTATTGGCTGGCCTTGGATATCAGTTTCTTCGACGCCTTCTATGAAGCAGTCAGCGGCTTCACCACCACCGGAGCCACCGTCTTAGCGGGGCTGCAATGGCTTCCCAAGAGCATTCTGTTCTGGCGCGCGTTGACGCAATGGATCGGAGGGCTGGGCATCTTCACGTTGTTCTTGTTCGTGATGCGGGAATCCGGCGCCCGTCATTCGTTGATGGGTGCGGAAACACATAAAGCGGCTTCCGAGCGATTCTCCCCGGGCGTCTTCAGTTCATTGCGGATTCTCTGGTTGATCTATGGAGGTTTGACACTCGTTTGCGGGTTACTGCTGTGGGTGGAGGGCATGACGCCGTTCGATGCCGCCGCTCATGCGTTGACCACTCTCTCAACGGGAGGATTCTCCACTCAAGACGCCAGCATCGGGTACTTCGCACAAGCTGGATTCGATCATGCTGTCGCCATCGAGTACACGATTCTCGCCTTCATGTTCCTGGGAGGAACGAGCTTTCTTGTCTTCTGGAATCTGCTGCGCCGTAGATGGCGGTCGATCTCCGGAAATGTCGAGTTGAAGATCTGGATTCTCCTGTTGTTGTTTGCCGGCAGTCTGGTTGTGCTGGCGGATCGGTCGAATGCGACCACGATCGGCTGGCATGCTCATATCCGCAGGTCATTATTTCATGTCGTTTCCATTGCCACCAGTACCGGATTTACGATTCGCGATTTGTCGACAACATGGTTCTCGCCGGGAACACTACAGGTGTTGCTCACGCTCATGCTGATCGGCGGATGCGTCGGCTCGACGGCGGGCGGACTCAAGGTGTTTCGAGTTTCGGTGCTGGGAAGCTTATTGCGGCATCGTCTGAGAACCATCTTGGGTTCTCGTCTCGAAGTGATGCCGCAACAACTGGGGCGACATCGCCTGGATCGTACCGAGATCGAACGAACGGTGTCCGTCGTGGTCGCATGGGGACTGTTCCTTTGGATCGGATGGATGCTGACGACGCTGGTGGGACGTCTCGATGGCTGGGCGTCGCTTTCCGGGATGGTATCGGCGTTGGGGAACATAGGGCCTCATTACATTCAACCATCCGTTAGAGCGAATCTAGGTCCGGCTGTGAAAGCTGTCTATGTGCTGGCCATGATTGCCGGCCGACTCGAGATTCTTCCGTTGATCATCTTGTTCTCTCGCAGGACGTGGAGGTAAGGACCATGAGAATACTGATAGCAGGTGCGGGATTAACAGGCAGGAGGCTGGCGGGGCAGCTGGCCAAGGGGCGACATGACGTGACGGTAGTCGATCTCAATCGCGAACTATGCGAGCTGGCCAGCTCGCAACTTGGGGTATCTGCCATCTGCGGCAATGCCACCGACGTCTCTGTTCTGGAAGAGGCGGAAATCGCGCGAGTTGCCGTCGCCGTCGCCCTGATGCGTGAATCCGCAGACAATCTGGCCTTTTCGCTATTGGCCCACAGTGCTGGAGTAGATCGTATCATTGCCCGCATGACCAATCCGAAGTATCGCTCGGCCTTCGAACTGGCCGGTGTCACCACGATTGTTGACGTGGCCGGACTGTACCTCGATCAAATGGTACTGGAGATCGAGCATCCTCAAGTACAACAAGTGGCATCGATTGTGGGAGGCCAAGGTCTCATCGTCTTCGTCACCGTTGAGGAGGGATCGTTTGCTGCCGGCCATACGCTGGATGAGTTGCGCTCCGATCGCCGATTCCCGGTGGGTTGCATCGTGGCCGGCCTTCATCGGGCGGAATCCGAGAAGCTGTTGTACCCGACTGGGAGAGATCGCATCCTGACTGGGGATCGGCTGTTGCTAGTGGGGTCGATCGAAGGCCTCACACGAGCGGCCGACCTGATGGGTGCACGTTCGTCACTGCTGAACCTGTTCCGCACGGCCAAGGAGAAGAAGCAGGTTGAGGAGATCCATGCACGCATCGATGCCATGCTCGAACCGGGAGAACAAGGGTCGCAGGACGCGTCTCCCGATACGTAGGGAGCTTTAGCC
>DAOVHV010000166.1 GCA_030671645.1 bacterium
ACAGACGATCTCGACAGTTTCAGTTCCCAGGTTGACGCTGCAGAGGCTGAGATGATCGGAATCTGGCAAGGGCTGGCATGTGACGACATGTCCAACGACGGCTCCGCTCAACCTGCCGGTTCGAGTAATGCCTTCGACTTCCAATCCGGCCAGCGTCAATCGCTGAACCAACTGGTCGATGAATTCCTCTGTAACTTCAATCTCGACGTAGTCAGCCAACCAGCGGCATGGCACCTTCATGGACTCCTCCTCCCGAAACCCTATAACGAGATATTCCCATAAAGGATGGTGGCTCCTTCTCCAAGAACCGGGGTGGCAATGCCGATCCGCGCAGTCATGGAGATGAGACCACCGAGCGTAGATAGCTCGATGATTTGCTCCATTCCGGCCTCTATGCTGGGGGAGTTTGTACCGAATTCGTCCAGGCTTGTCCAACCTGTTCCTGCGGTGAGGAAGAGCCTGGCGCGAACTCGATCTATCATCGCCAGATGAAACAGGCTGTAGGGAAGGGAGCCCGGTGACGGCAGTTCGAGCGCGATCTTGGCAACGGCGACGTGATTCGATCGTGAAAGGTTGATGCAACGCAGCTCTGAAGCGCGAAATCGCAGCGGCCGTGGAACGTCGCCATTGGAGATGCCGATACGTACGCTACCCAACACGTAGACGCCGGGGAACAACCGCAGCTCGTTTCGGGCCGAGACCTCCGCTTGCCCGACGCCGTTGGGCGCGACCCGGAGCATCACGGATTGCGTCCCTGAGTCAACAATCGACGGAAGATCGGTGGCTCGGACCTCGAGGGCCGCGAAGGGCTGGGCGTTCGAAACGAAACGCTTACCCGTGATGGTGAGCGCATAAGCCGGCTCCCAATACGTAGCCGCCGAACCGGTCTCCGGTTGTCCGTATGCGGTGTAGGTGTAGGCAAGTTGTCCTGTTAACTGAGGGGTGGCAAACGACGTCTCGATGGACAGCCGATGGTTCCGGTCGAGTTTGATTGAAGCTGAAGCCGATGTTCGGCTGACCGAGATACGCAGCCGGTCGAGGTGAGAGAAGATGATGCCGCTTGTCTCTTGATCCGGCGCCAACACATAGGCGTCCAGCGGCAGAATGTTCTTGTTGACCGCCCCGACAATCTTAACCGGCGCGTGATTGTTCAGGCGGTCTCGATCCGGAAGATCGTGATCGGGGTCGATGGTCACTCTGGCTACCCACGTGGGCGTGGCGAATTCGAGAACGGCGGCCGTGTCGATGCCGTTCCATTCCTGACGCACGGTTCCTTCGGACTGCATGGTCGCTTCGATTGTCACGGGTTGTGCAACGCCGCCGTCGCGGGTTACGGACACAATCGTCGTATGAATGCCGTCTTCCACGGATCGATCGAGGATGCGAACGGCGTAGTCGGCCGATCCGGGGCCGAATACCCAATAGTCGAAGAACTCGGCCAGCGATTGATCTGCTTCTTCCTCCAACAACGCTTGGAAACTGCGCGCATCGAGCAGATCGGCGCGTCGCTCGACAATGGCGCGCGTGAGTGCCCGTTCGAACGCCTCGAACCCGATCTTGGCCCCGATCGCTCGAGCCACCAGATAGCCCTTGTCATAGAGCCGGACGGATTCGGCGTTGCCGAATTGAACATTTTCGGTGGGCTTGATCAGCTCTTCGTCAAATCCTGCTCGCACACTCAGCAGATAGGGTAACTCGACGAAGTGCTCGCGCAGGTTGAAGAAGCCCCATTGCTGCTCGACGAAATCCCCCACGATGCCGGGAACCTGTGGTGCAAACAGATTGGGTTCGAACGAGCCGTATCGACCTTCGAAATACCGTACGGATAGATACTGGGCCAGTCCTTCCGACAGCCAAGCTTCCGCATCGAGGTCGATGCCCGTTCCTAACCCGACCCATTGATGAGCGATCTCGTGAGCCAGTACGAATTCGGTGACCCGATTGAGTGCGCCCGGGAACAGTACGTCCTGATGTGTGAAGAATCTGGAAGACAGCCAAACGATGCCGTCGGCGGCAAAGGCTTGACCATAAGGACTCGGGCTCTCGACGATAGTGAGCGAAGACCGCGGATAGGGGCCGTAGCGAGCGATGTAGTCGGCCAGGATATCGAGAGCCAGCGTGGCGATAAGGCGGGCTTCCCTTTCGTGATGGGGAAGGTAGAAGACCTTGACGTTCGTTGTGCTCTCAATTCGGTAACTCTCGTAGTCACTGCCGACGGTGAGGGCCAGCGATCGACTCGGAGACTCATTTCGGACGACATAACGCAATTCGGATTCGTCCGAATTCACCAACTCCTCGACAATGTCCGTTCCCACGATGAGTTGAGACTTGGCGGGGACGGTGATCGTGGCCGACAACCGTGTCCATGGGAATACGAGAGGAAGCGATTCCAGCCCTGCATATCCGATCACGCCGTCACGTTCTACTACGAGCGACTGCTCAGGGAACAGCATCGGGAACCAACCGAACCGCCAAGTCAGGATTCCGTTCGTGATCCCCTGATCTCCCATTGTCGTTCGGGGAACCTCGGTGAGAAAGCGACAGCGGATGAAGATGGGCGTCTCCAGGTCCGTTGCCGGAAGATCGACAGCAAGCACGGTGTCGGTGAGAGAGTAGGTTTGCCACGAAGGCGGCATCGCCAACAACCGGAAAGGGAGATCCTCTTCACCGGCGTCCGTGACGCGTTCGACGGAGAAAACCGAAATACGCGCCGGTTCGAATCCGAAGGAATACACGGCATCCTGCTGCCGGGATGCCAAGTACGGGTTAGGTTCCGAATCCAAATTGGCCAGCAAGGAGAAATAGACCGTGGTGGACTCCGGTATGAACTGCAGGTCAAACGAACCCTCAATCGTCTGCGACTCGGCATCGTAGCGAACGTCCAACGAATATGCAGGCTCGTTTGCGAACGAATACATAGGCTCGTTTGCGAACGACTCCACAACTTCGTCCGCATCGGCCATTGCCGACAGACAGAAAAGGATCAATAACAAAGACAGAACGGACAGGGTGCGCATGATGACTCCTGTGGGGCTCGCCTAAGGTTCCATTTCGTCGGGTTCAAGAGAGCGATCGACGGTGATGCGTACGGTGATGATCTCGCGGTCGCTCGCTCGCTCAACGATCAGCTGCACGGGGCCGATGTCCACTCGGTCATCTTGTTCGGCCATCGCTCCCAACCGGTTCTGAATCAGCCCGTTGATGGTTACGCCTTCGTCTTCGGGAAGCTCGA
>DAOVHV010000141.1 GCA_030671645.1 bacterium
GAGGCCCGTGCGATGAGGCGTTTCCCCAAGATAGCGCAGCACCTGGTAGGCGATAGCGAACATCAACACGACTTGGGAATATCGTCCGGGAGAGAAGACAAGGCTGAGCATAAATGCAGGCACCCAGATCAAGAACTCAGGAGCAGCCAACGGAATGTCCAGTCGCTTCATCAGCTGCAAATACTCAATCGACGCCAAGTAGGCGACAATCATAATCAGCAATCCAACAATCCACTGAACCTCAAACCGAGATCCAATGTAGAGAACGGAGAAGATGACAGCCATGGCAACCGCGGCACTTGCTAGTCGTCTTAGCAGATTCATGAACCTATTCCCCCTCCACTGTCCCAAATCGCCGATCTCGGGTCTGAAACTCCCTCAGTATCCTTGAGAACTCCTCGGGTGTGAAATCGGGCCAGAGGGTCTCGGGGAAAGCAAGTTCCGCGTAGGCGGCTTGCCAGAGAAGGAAATTGGACAATCGCTGTTCGCCGCTTGTGCGAATAATCAGATCGGGATCGGGAATTCCGGCTGTATACAGACTTGCCACAAACGCCGTTCGATCGACACTATCTTTATCCAGCTCTCCGGACATCACCGCGTGAACGATCCTCTGGCACGCACGGATGATTTCCTGCTGGGAACCGTAATTGAGGGCGATCGTCAAGTTGAGTCCATCGCCATTCGTAGTCTCCGCAATCACGTATTCCACGGCCTCACGTGTGTCGTCCGGCAAACGGGAGATATCCCCGGCAATGCGCAATCGGATTCCTGCGTCCTGCAATTCACGTAACTTCTCCAGTGCGAATTGCTTGAGCAGTGCCATCAGAGCATCCACTTCCTGCTTGGGGCGGTCCCAGTTCTCGGCTGAGAACGCAAACAAGGTCAGGTACTCCAACCCCAGTTCTCTCCCTGCGAATCGGATCAGACGCTCGACTGCCTTTGCTCCAGCAATATGTCCTTCGGCGCGAGATAGGTCCCGCTGCAACGCCCATCGCCCATTGCCATCGAGGATAATGGCCACATGCCTAGGTAATCCGGCTGCCTTCAGATGCTCGATTGAATCGCTCAAGTCTCCTCCATAAGCCAACGTCTAGCTTCTCCCACCACCGTCAACGATCCCGTAATCACGAGAACGTCCTCGGCGTTCGCTCGTGACATCCATGATTCTATCCCCTCAGCAATCGAATGATACTGCGAGATCTGTTCAAATTGTCGTTGAGCCGCCTCGAACAGCCGATTAATGGGAAGCGATCGCGGACCATCAGACGCGCAGATACCAATAGCAGAGAAGGCGTCTCGCAGAGCTGCTAGAGTGGTATCCACATCCTTGTCGGCCAGCGTTCCGTACAGAAGGCATCGACGCTCAGGATTTGGAATGAGATCGGCGACATCGGATACCAGCGCCCGGATTGCGGCTGGATTGTGAGCTCCGTCCAATACGATCGCCGGCCGTTTCCGAACCACCTCAAATCGCCCCGGCCATTGCACCGATCGCAGTCCTTCAACAACGACGCTGTCGGGGATCTCAAAGCCGCGCGCGCGTAATTCGGCAATCGCACCTAGGACAAGACGTAGGTTGCCGGCTTGAGCCGACCCGATCAAGGGAATTTCCAGCTCCCGAACCTTCCCATCCCATTTCGCCTGAAAGACGGCGCTATCCCAATTTCGCGAGAGCCTCCTCACGTCGATGCCGTCGACCGTCTTCAGGATTGCTCCAGTCTTCTCGCATTCGGCACAGACGATCTCGCTCACAGACGCTGGCACATCTCCGACCAACAAGGGAGTATCGGCTTTGGCAATCCCCGCCTTTTCCCAGGCGATGGCCTCCACCGTATCTCCCAGGATGGCCCGATGATCCAGGGTCACGTTTGTGAGGACGGCCAGTTCGGGACGAACCACGTTGGTGGCATCGAATCGGCCTCCCAACCCCACTTCAATGACGCCGAGTTCGATGTCTGACCGGGCCAGATGCTCGAACGCCAACGCCGCAATCACTTCGAATTGACTCGGAACCTCACCAAGCGCCTCGATAGCCGGGGCCATTCGCGTGACACCGGCGGCCAGGTCACTCTCGGAGATCCATTCTCCGTTCACGACAATGCGGTCGCGAAACTCGATCAGTTCCGGTGAGGTGAAGCGGCCGACCCGAAACCCGGCGCAACGGAGCACGGCGCCCAGCATGGCGACCACCGATCCCTTGCCGTTGGTACCACCAACGTGGATGGTGGAATAGGAAAGATGGGGCCGATCGATGGCATCTAGAAGTCGTTGAATTCTTCCTAGGCCCGGTTTCACTTCAAACCGCGGGAAACGATCCAGGAATTGCCGGGCCTCTCTGTAGTTCATCTATCCTCCGAGGGAGGCCAGATTTGCTTCCAAACGCTCTTTCCTTTGCGAGAACTCATCACGTTTGCGCTGCTCTCTCTCGACAACGTCAGCCGGCGCTCTCTTCAGGAATTGTTCATTGGCCAGCTTGGCCACGACCTGCGACAGATCTTTTTCGACTTGTATCAACTCAGCGCGAAGACGCTGCTTCTCGGCGGTGACATCAATCAGATCGGTCAACGGCACGAACACCTCGGCATTTTGGATGATCTTGCGAGCAGCACCTTCCGGCGGGATTAAATCAGCGGCAACTGTGACCTGCCCGGCATTCGTCAATGCCCCAATCACAACGAGGTTCTCCTCGAAAACTGTCTGAGCCTGACGATCGCCCGCCTTAATCAACACTTCGGGACGCACGTTGTGCGGCACTCTGAGCTCGGCACGAATGGCACGAACGCCGGTGATGACCTCTTGTAAGGACAGCATCTCTCGCTCGGCATCTTCATCACGGACGCCGGCTTCAGGGTACGATGCACGGGACACCGACTCGGGTTCCTCGCCCAATACCTGCCAGATCTCTTCCGTGATGTGAGGGACGATCGGGTGTAGCAGCTTGATGATGTCGCGGAGCACGGAATAGAGCACGCCTTTCACACCATCGTCGGGGTTGTCTTTCAAGCGAGGCTTCACAAGTTCGACGTACCAGTCGCAGAAATCGTGCCACACGAAATCGTAGAGCGCTTCCGCGGCTAAGTTGAAGTTGTAAGCATCGAGATGCTCACAGACGGTGTCCGTGGTCGCCGACAGCCGCGACAGGATGAACCGATCCTCTAGCTTATTGACCGAATCCGGTTGATTCGGCCGGTCGTCGCCGAGATTCATCAGCACGAATCTAGTTACGTTCCACAGCTTGTTGAGGAAGTTGCGCGCATCGTCAAGCTGAGTGGTGGGCGTACGCATTGTCCGGCCCTTACCGGTAGCGTGCGCCAACGCCAACCGCAGGGCGTCGGCGCCGTATTCGTCCATCAGTTCGATGGGATCGACACTGTTACCCTTCGACTTACTCATCTTCTGACCCTGGGCATCGACAATCAGCGGGGTAATGTACACCGTCTTGAATGGCACTTCGTTCATGAAGTGCAGCGACGCCATGATCATCCTTGATACCCAGAAGAACAGGATATCGAACGCCGTCAACAGGAAATCGGTGGGGAAATACGTCTTGAGGTCCTCGGTTTCGTCGGGCCATCCCATGATGGAAAACGGCCACAGCCAGGACGAGAACCAGGTATCGAGCACGTCTTCATCTTGGCGCAATTCCACTTCACGACCATAGTGTTCGCCCGCCTTCTCGGCAGCCTCTTCTATCGAGTGAGCGGCAAAAGCATGATCGTCCGGCCCGTACCAAATAGGAATCCGATGCCCCCACCACAGCTGGCGCGAGATACACC
>DAOVHV010000006.1 GCA_030671645.1 bacterium
TACAACGCTGACTTCGACGGCGATCAAATGGCCGTGCATCTTCCGCTTTCTGAAGAGGCGATCCGTGAGGCGCGCGAGTTGATGGCGGCACCGAGGAACATCCTTTCGCCGTCCGATGGCGAGCCGATCACTTTGCCGACCCAGGATCCCGTATACGCCTACTACTATCTCACGCTGGAAGTGAAGGACGGCAAAGGATCGGGCAAAGCGTTCCGCGATATCGACGAAGCACGCAAAGCCTGTGAAGAAGGTGTACTTGGACTGCACAGCCCCGTTCAAATTCGTATCGATGGCAAACGAATCGAGACGACACTGGGACGTGCTGAACTGAATCGTATCTTCCCGGAATCAGTCCGCGACTATGGCCGTGTGATGAATCGTAGTGCGATTCGGCGAGTCGTGCGCAGATGCTATCACGAATTCGGCTGGGAGAAAGCGGCTGAAGTTCTCGACGATCTCAAGGATCTGGGATTCAAATATGCTACCCAGGCCGGCCTGACGATTTCACTGAAGGATTGTCTAATCCCTGAGGAAAAGGAAGGCATCGTCCGTGACTCGCTGGCCGCGGTTCAGCGTATCGAGACGATGTTCCGGATGGGATTGGCGACCGAAGAGGAGCGCCGGCAGTCGGTCATCCGAATCTGGCGACGAACCGTTGACGATGTTGAAGATGCCACCATGGCCAACTTGAAGAGTCATCTTTTCAATCCGGTCTACGGAATTGTGACTTCGGGTGCTCGCGGCGGCCCCGATCAGGTGAAACAGCTGTGTGGCATGCGCGGCCCCATGGCCGGTCCTTCGGGAGAGATCCTTGAGCGGCCCGTCATCTCCAACTTCAGAGAAGGGTTGGACATGTTGGAGTATTTCATCTCAACGCACGGCGGCCGAAAAGGCGCCGCCGACACGGCGCTCAAGACGGCCGATTCAGGATATCTTACTCGGCGGTTGGTGGACGCGTCGTCGGACACCATCATCACCGAACTGGACTGCGGTACCTCGCAAGGCATCGATATCGATCCCCTGTGGTTTAGCAAGACCGAGGTCATGGAGTCGATCGAAGAACGTATCTATGGCCGTGTGTCGGCTGAGCGGGTGATCGACCCCGCATCCGGCGAAGTCCTGCTGGACGCTAATCAGTGGATCTCTCAAGACGTGGCGGATCATCTCGGGCGGCTGGAATGCGAACTGTCAATGAAGAAGCCGGCCGAGCGGGAGCGAATGATCGGGACGAAGAACGTCGCTGAAATCAAGAATCTCAAGACCGACCGTGTACTTGTCAAGGCGGATGAATTGTTGACGCCGCGTCATATTGACGTGTTGAAAGAAGGCGGGATCAAGACGGTTCGTGTGCGACCGCGGATTGTGATTCGTTCGCCCATGACATGTGAGACTGCCAGTGGAATCTGTCAGCTGTGCTATGGCTTCGACATGAGCAACCATCAGCCGGTGGATCTGGGGACCGCGGTGGGGGTAATCGCGGCACAGTCGGTGGGCGAGCCGGGTACGCAGCTCACAATGCGCACCTTCCATACGGGAGGAGTTGCGGGTGATGACATCACCCAGGGGCTTCCGCGTGCAGAGGAGTTGTTTGAGGCGCGGAGAACCATGAAGAGTGGAGAAGCAGGAATCTCTCCACTTGATGGGTACATCACCAGCATTACGCCGACGGCGACGGGTGACGACCAGGTGGAAGTAACCGGAGAAATTCGCACGGCTCGTCTCCCAGTATCCATCCTGCGTGCGGAGGCGGGCGAGCAAATCAGCGTGGAAGGGTTAATGGATCCATCCAGCCCATGTGCCGGTGAGTTGTACATTCTCGATGGGGACGATGGCTCGCAAGAGCTGCTGATCATCGATACGTCGGCCGGGGATCGAAACTATCCGTTGCCGATTGCCGCTTTACCCAAAGTGAAAGACGGCGATCATGTTGCTGAGGGGGATGCCCTTACGGAGCGATTCAACATCGAAGGCATTATCGCCGATCGTGACGCGGTGGTTCAGATCCCGGAAAGCGAGGAACGTGTATTCGTCTTGGTCTCCGACGACGGAGAAACCACCGAGCACCAAATCCCGTTTGGCGCGCGCCTGATGGTCGAGGCAGGGGCGAAGGTCAAGGAAGGCGATCAGATGACCTCGCGATCGAAACCGGTGTTCATCGCTGCCGAGGCTGAAGGAACGGTATTGGTCCTTGCCGATCGACTTATCGTGTTCAATCCTGACGGCGACAGCATGCGAATCCCGCTGACGTCTGATCTGCGTGTAACCAAGCGGCACGGCGCTTCGGTGAAGTCAGGCGAACAGGTATTGGCGTTGGAGATCGCGCACCAAGGTGAAATCGTGGTGGAATCAATCAACAAGCGGAAGGGCATCGCCACTGTTCACCTGCAGCCCAAGAGCATCGTCAAGATCGACAAAGCCGTCATAGTCAGAGTCGGTGATAAGGTTGAAGAAGGGGACTTGCTCACCAAGGGTGTTGTTGCGCCTCATACCCTGTTAGAAACGGCTGGTGTGCACAAGGTTCGCCAGTATCTGATGAGTGAAATCCACATGGTCTACAAACAGCAAGGTGTGGATATTAACGACAAGCATCTTGAAGTGATCATCCGTCAGATTCTGAACAACGTCCGGATTGTCGAGCGCGGCGATGCGAAATTCTTGCTCGGAGATCTGGTGACGCTTGAAGAATACCGAAAAGAGATTCGCGGACTGACTCAGTGGAATCAAGAAGCCGAGCGTTTGCGACAGGATGTACTTGACGAGCCGTTGGCAGAAGACATTGCCACCGGCGGCCATCTGATCGCGACCAGCGGTGATCCGCTCACTC
This sequence comes from bacterium, assembly GCA_030671645.1. Lineage (GTDB taxonomy): Bacteria > Bipolaricaulota > Bipolaricaulia > UBA7950 > UBA9294 > SPBW01. Next base: position 2,825 of record DAOVHV010000006.1, read on the forward strand.
AGGAGTTGATGGATCGAGCATCGAAACTGGGAATTGAGAGAGTGCACGTAACCCACGGGGAAGAAACTGTCGAAGTGTCCCTGATTGACAAACGGTATCCAGACGGCGAGCGAGAGTTGCTCCGGATCTCGCGAGCAGCGCTACAGACCAAAGGCTGGCTGTCGGCCGCGTCGTTCCAGCGTACGACCAAGGTGCTTTCCGAAGCTGCCTTGCGCGGGGAAGTGGACGAACTCAATGGGCTCAAGCCAAGTATCATTGTAGGAAAAAGGATTCCATCCGGAACGGGTTTTAGGATCCCTGGCCTGGTGGATGAAGTTGCGGACGAAGAGTTGCTCGAGACTGAAGTTGCCTCCGTGTCGGATGATGAGTCTGCAACTCAGGTTGAATGAGGTCAACGTAGGTTCTATAATCCGTTCCATTTCTTAGGAGAGACTATGCCGACGATTAATCAACTGATCAGAATGGGAAGGAAGCCGAAGCGAAAGAAGAGCAAGGCTCCTCAACTTGATTCCTGCCCGCAGCGCCGAGGTGTTTGTACGCGCGTCTACACGCGGACGCCGAAGAAACCGAACTCCGCACTTCGGAAAGTGGCGCGCGTTCGTTTGAGCAACGGCAGGGAAGTAAGCGCCTACATCGGAGGCGAGGGGCACAATCTGCAAGAGCACTCGATGGTGTTGGTGCGCGGTGGCCGCGTCAAGGATCTTCCTGGCGTGAGATACCACATCGTCCGGGGGACGCTGGACTCCGAGGGCGTTGACGGTCGTCGGCAAGGGCGCTCGAAGTATGGCGCCAAGAAGGAAAGCTAGGAGAGCTCGATGAAACTACCCGGACGTGAAGTGAAACCCGACATGAAATACGGCAGCCAGCTTCTTTCCAAGCTGATCAACTATGTCATGCTGGAAGGAAAGAAGTCGGCGTCGAAGCGAATCGTCTACTCGGCGCTGGAACTCGTGGAGGAGCGAAGCGAGCAAACAGCGCTTGAGGTATTCAACGTGGCTCTTGCCAATTGCTCTCCACGACTTGAAGTTCGAACACGACGAGTTGGCGGTGCCAACTACCAAGTTCCGTACGAAGTTCCTCAGGATCGCCAAATTGCGCTTGCACTACGATGGATGGTGGACGCTGCCCGCCATCGAGGAGAACACACCATGGCCGCACGATTGGCCGGTGAAATCCTAGAAGCTGCGCGCAAAGAAGGAAAAGCGTACAACAAGCGTCTCGACGTACATCGTATGGCCGAGGCAAACAAGGCGTTCGCGCACTATCGCTGGTAGAGCAGACAGCGAAGCGAATTCTTGTCTAACCTTCTTCGTTACAGCATTCGTTTACGTTGAAGAGAGGCCGTCATGGATGCCCCAGTGAGCCTAGAGAAAGTCCGAAACATTGGCATCATGGCTCACATCGATGCGGGTAAGACCACCACGACAGAGCGTATTCTCTTCTACACCGGCCAGATCCACAAGATGGGTGAAGTCCACGAGGGCGACACCGAAATGGACTGGATGATCCAGGAGCGTGAGCGGGGCATTACCATTACCTCGGCGGCCACCACTTGCTCCTGGCTCGATCACCGCATCAACATCATTGACACGCCGGGTCACGTTGATTTCACCGCCGAGGTGGAGCGGTCGCTGAGAGTTCTCGATGGCGGTGTGGTCATATTCTCGGGTGTGGAAATGGTGGAATCTCAGTCCGAAACAGTGTGGCGGCAGGCTGATCGCTACAACATCCCACGCATCGCGTTTGTCAACAAACTTGATCGTGTCGAATCAAGCTTCCCCGGCACCTTGGAGATGATCGAGGAGCGGCTCGGCGTGCGCACGGTGCCACTCATCCTTCCGTTTCGCAACGAAGACCGCAGACTGGAAGGATTAGTCGATCTCATCGAACGCAAATTGTTGGTCTGGAATCAAGAATCCCTAGGTGCCGAGTTTGAAGCGCGTGATATTCCAGCGGAACTGGCTGAGGAAGCCGCTCGATTCCGCGAGATGGCGCTCGAGCGAGTCGCCGAGATTGACGATGGAATTATGGAACTGTTCTTGGCCGATAAGGACATCCCGTCTGATCTGTTCCACGCTGCTTTGCGCAAAGGATGTATCGGAAGAGGCATGATTCCCGTCGTGGGAGGGTCCGCGTTCCAGAATCAGGGTATCCAGCTGCTGATGGACGCGATCATTCGCTATCTTCCTTCGCCTATGGACGTTCCCGCCATTCGCGGTGTGGATTCGGATGAGGAGCGGCATTCGGATCCCGACGAGCCGTTCTCGGCGTTGGCCTTCAAAGTGGTGACTGATCGCTACGCCGGTCGCCTGGTCTTTATCCGCGTGTATTCGGGACGGCTAACCGCCGGCGGTCATGCCTATAACGTATCCAGCGGGAAAGGGATGCGGGTTTCCAAGATCTTTCGCATGCACGCCAATCAACGCATTCCTCTCAAGCAGGCGATTGCCGGCGACATCGTGGCCATTGTCGGGTCGCAAGACATGGCCACCGGAGACACCCTGGCCGACAAGAGCGCGCCGATTCTTCTCGAGAAGATCGAATTCCCAGATCCCGTTGTCTTCGTTGCGGTCGAGCCGAGAACCGAGGCGGAATTTGACGATTTGCTGTCGGCTCTGACGACGCTGACTCACGAAGATCCGACGTTCCACGTGCGAACGGACGAATCCACCAATCAAACCATCTTGGCCGGAATGGGTGAACTGCATCTGGAGGTCCTGATCAGGAGATTGCGTGATGAGTTCAATATGCAAGTACATGTCGGACAGCCGCAAGTTGCGTATCGAGAGACATTAACTCGGCCGATCGAGGTGGAGGATCGTTTCGACAAGCAGGCGGCCGGCAAGGGACAGTTTGCCCATGTGCGGATAAAGCTAGAGCCACTCCAGCGTGGCGCCGGGTTTGCGTTCGACTGTACAGCACCCACCGAGGAGATCCCAAAAGAGTATAGAAGCCCCATAGAAAGCGCACTTCGGGGCACATTGACAAATGGGCCTGTTGCCGGGTATCCTCTGGCCGATATTGGAGCCACCGTAATCGGTGGGTCTTTTCATCCAGTTGACTCGTCTGAACTGGCGTTTCGGGCAGCAACGGCTGGTGCGTTGCACCGAGCGTACAGGGAGGGTGTGTTTAGCCTTTTGGAGCCAATCATGGAGGGCGAAGTCATCACACCGGCGGATTATCTGGGTGAGGTGATGGAGGACCTGGCTCGCAGACGAGGGGAAATCCGGGAGCTGCTGCAGCGTGAAACCGCGCAGATTCTGCGCGTTGCGGTGCCGCTGGCAGAGACATTCGGATATGCCACACGGCTGCGTTCTTTAACCCAGGGGCGGGCAACGTACTCATTGCGCGTGGAGCGTTATGATCTCGTTCCCGAAGGATTGAAAGAGAAGATCATTCGAAGCAGAGGATATTAGAAATGGCAAGAGAGAAGATTCGTATCAAACTGCGGGGATATGACCACGAGCTCGTTGACAGCTCGATCCGCAAAATCGTTGAATCGGCCAAGGAGACGCGGGCCAAGATCTCCGGCCCCATTCCTCTGCCGACTCAGCGGCGGATCTACACTGTGTTGAGATCGCCGCATATTGACAAGCGGTCGATGGAACACTTCGAGCGTCGGATTCATACTCGGCTGTTGGACATCAAAGAGCCAACCTCGGAGACGATCAATGCATTGATGGATATCGAGCTTCCTACCGGAATCGATATCGAAATCAAGCTCTAGACGGAGGTTGGCGGATCATGGCTCGCGGAATACTTGGACGAAAGATTGGGATGACCCAGCTATTCGTCGACGACCAAGCTGTCGGTGTTACCGTCATCGAAACAAGTCCATGCGCGATCGTTCAGATTAAGACGATCGAATCCGACGGATACAACGCACTGCAACTCGGTTACGATGAGGTCAAAGAAGCAAAAGTGACTCGTCCTCTTGCCGGGCATTTTGGAAAAGCAGGCGTGGCACCGCATCGTCGCCTGTTTGAGATCAGGATTGACAATCCGGAAGATTACACCGTCGGTGACATACTGAATGCAGACTTGTTTGAAGAAGGAGACAAGATTGACGTTGCCGGCGTATCCAAGGGGCATGGCTTCCAGGGTGTCGTCAAGCGATGGAATTTTGCAGGGGGACCCAAAACACACGGGTCCCATTTTCATCGACGCCCCGGTTCGGTAGGTAACTGTGTCAAGCCGGGTCGGGTTATCAAGGGGAAGAAGCTTCCGGGCCAGATGGGCTCTCGCCGTACGACCGTGCGAAAACTGCGAGTGCTTCGAGTCGATGTAGAACGAAACGTAATCATTGTCAAGGGTTCCACGCCGGGGGCACGGGGGACCATTCTTGAATTGGGGAAACGCCATGGCTGAAGCAAGACTTTACTCATTCGCCGGCGCGAGCGACCCTCAGACGACGTCGCTTGACGATCGGATATTTGCAGCCAACATAAATGAAGATCTGTTATACCGCGTGGTGCGAATGCAACTGGGCAACCGTCGCCAGGGAACGCACTCCACGAAGACGCGTGGCGAAGTCAGAGGCGGCGGCCGCAAGCCATGGCGTCAGAAAGGTACCGGTCGGGCGCGGGCTGGTTCTCGGCGTTCACCCCTTTGGGTCGGCGGTGGAACGATCTTCGGCCCCAAACCACGATCTTATGAATCGAAACTGACCAAGAAGATGAAACTGGGCGCACTTGCCGCCGCGCTTTCCGATCGTGCCGGCTCCGGAAACATTGCATTGATCGATCAGATCGGCTTCGAGGCTCCCAGAACCAAAGCAGCCGTCGAACTGTTGAATCGTGTGGAGCTATCGGGCAAAACGCTGGTTGTTGTCGCGACGACCGAGTACAATCGAGCGGTTAAGAAATCGTTCACCAACCTCCCCAAGGCGAAGTGCATCGCCTGTGGGGGGGTCAATGTTTATGACATCCTTCGTTACGACCATCTGCTGATGACGACGAAGGCAGTAGAAGAACTGACGGAGAGGTTTTAGTCATGGCAAGGTTCGATCATCATGAGGACGTTCTGCTCTCTCCCATTCTTACTGAAGAGGCGTGGCAGAGGATGGAAGAGCGGAAGTATTCGTTCCGCGTGGCATTGGGTGCGAACAAAATCCAGATCCGCAAAGCTGTCGAGCACCTTTTTGATGTGAAGGTCGAAAAGGTCTGGACGGCCAATCGTAAAGGCAAACCGAGACGAGAGCGACTGAGCCAACTGCACGGACGAACTCCGCGCTGGCGCAAAGCGATCGTACGACTGGCCCCTGGCGACCGGATTGATATTATGAGAGGCTAGGACATGACGCTGAAACGATACAATCCAACGTCCCCAGGACGTCGCCATGCGGAGCTTCCCGATTTCTCGGAGTTGTCCAAAGTTGCACCCGAGAAGAGCTTGCTGCGACCGATCACGAAGACCGGCGGACGCAACAACCAAGGCCGAATTACGTCCCGTTTCCGCGGTGGCGGACACAAGCGCCGCTACCGAGTCATCGATTTTACGCGTGGGAAGCAAGGTATTCCTGCCCGCGTTGCCACGCGTGAATACGATCCGAACCGATCGGCTTGGATCACCTTGCTACACTATGTTGACGGTGAGAAGCGCTACATTGTGGCTCCGGTGGAACTGGAAATCGGCGCCATGGTTGAATCGGGAGAAAACGCGGAAGTTCGCGTGGGGAACGCGATGCCTTTGGCTCGCATCCCGCTGGGTGCGGTTATTCACAATCTGGAATTCTCTCCCGGCAGCGGAGGAAAGATCGCCCGATCCGCCGGGACATCGGCCAAGCTGATAGGCAAAGAAGGAACGCAAGCACACATTCGTCTCCCTTCGGGTGAGGTTCGCATCTTCAGCACGGCTTGTCGCGCCACTATCGGAGAGGTTTCCAATCCCGATCACAAAAATATCAAGCACGGAAAAGCCGGACGCGTGAGACATCTGGGTCGGAAACCGCACGTTCGCGGTGTAGCCATGAACCCGGTTGATCACCCGCATGGTGGTGGTGAGGGACGTGCTCGAGTCGGTCGTCCGCAAGTTTCCCCGACTGGTGTGCTCGCCAAAGGCGGGCGTACGCGAAAGAAGAGGAAGAAGAGCACGGCCTTGATCGTGCGACGAGCTGGCAAGGGCCGACGGTAAGGAGAAAACATGCCCAGATCGACGAACAAAGGACCGTTTGTCAAGGAGAGCCTTCTTAAGAAGGTTCAGCGTGCCAAGCGTGGAGAGATTGACGAGATTATCACATGGTCGCGTGCTTCGATGATAATCCCCGATATGGTGGGGTTGACGATCAGAGTTCATAACGGGAAGGTTCACGTGCCCGTTTATGTTGTTGAGAACATGGTAGGACACAAGTTGGGCGAGTTTTCCCCGACGCGAACGTTCCGTGGTCATGGTGGAATGAAGAGAAAGAGGGCTCCTGGCCTGACGTAGGGAGAAAGAATCATGGAAGCACGAGCTGTTGCCAAATACGTACGCATGTCTACACGGAAGGCTCGATTAGTAATTGACGCCATTCGTGGGAAGAATGTCAATGATGCCTTGCAGATCGTGCGGCTTTCTGGCAAGAAAGCGGCACGGCCTATTCGCAAGACGTTGGAGTCAGCCATTGCCAACGCTGAGAACAATTTTGACATCAATGTAGATGAGTTGTATGTGGTCAAGGCAACCGCTGATATGGGCAGGGCTCTTCGACGCCTCCGCCCACGAGCGTATGGCCGGGCAGATATCATCCGCCGACCGACGAGTCACATTACCATCGTTGTCGGTGATAGGGAGAGTGAATAATGGGCCAGAAGATCCATCCGTTGGGTTTCCGCATTGGGGTCAACCGAAAATGGGTTTCCAATTGGTATAACCCCGCACTGGCCCCTGAGTACATTGCCGAGGACAAACGAATTCGCGACCTGATTGCCGAGCGATATCGCCGTGCATCAGTGTCTGAAGTAAACATCGAGCGATCGAAAGAAGATCGCGTTTCGATCATCATCCGATCGGCTCGCCCCGGCATCATTATCGGCCGAGGTGGGTCTGAGATCGAAAAACTACAGGCAGCGTTGGAAGACTTGACCGAACGTCATGTTAAGGTATCAATCCAAGAGATCGAACGTCCGGACCTGGAAGCTCGTTTGGTTGCCCAGGACGTGGCTATTCAGATTGAAAACCGCACTGCTCCCGCCCGTGTCATGAAGGAAGCGATGCGCCGGGTGATGGGTGCCGGTGCCGGTGGTGTCAAGTTCAAGGTAAGCGGCCGATTGGGGGGCGCAGATATCGCACGCTCCATCACCATGAAGGAAGGTCGCATCCCGCTTCAGACGATTCGAGCCGACATTGACTATGGCTTGGTGGAAGCGCGCACGAAGTACGGAAACATCGGCGTCAAGGTATGGATCTACCGTGGCGATCATCCGCGCAAAGGTCAGCGGGAAGAGGTGAACTAGCATGGCACTCCTATTCCCGAAACGTACCAAACATCGAAAGACTCATCGTGGGAAGCGTCGGGGCAAAGCCACTCGAGGAGCGACCCTCGTGTTCGGCGAGTACGGCATCCAAGCCCTGGAAGCTGCTTGGATCACGGGCGCTCAAATAGAGGCCTGCCGAACTACCATCGCTCGAACCACTCAGCGCGGAGCGCGCATTTGGATTCGCATCTTCCCGGATAAGCCGATTACCAAGCATCCGGCTGAGGCGCGGATGGGAAAAGGCAAGGGCCCGGTGGACCATTGGGTCGCCGTCGTTCGGCCGGGAACGATCCTGTTTGAAATCTCCGGTCTGGGAGAACAGCAAGCCAAGCGAGTGCATGAATTGGTCAGCCATAAGTTGCCCATTCGGACAAAACTGAAACAGAGAATCGTTCTTGGAGGAGAGGTATGAAGGCTGCGGAATTGCGCGAGTTGACGCCTGAGGAGCTTGCGCAGAGAGAATTGGAGCTCAAGCGAAAGCTCTTCAATCTGCGATTCCAGCGCGCGTCCGGAGAGCTTGACAACAGTGCGGAGCTGAAGAAGACGCGGAAGGACATTGCACGGGTGATGACCATCATCGCAGATCGCACGCTGGGGGCGAGCGGCTCATGAAGAAGATAAGAATTGGGCAAGTTGTCAGTGACAAGATGACGCAGACGATTGTAGTTCGGGTGGAGGAACGAAAGCTGCATCCGAAGTATCGAAAACACATCCGCCGTCACGTCAAGTTTCATGCACACGATTCTCAGGAGACCGCCGGTGTGGGCGACATCGTGAAGATCGAGGAATGTCGTCCGTTGAGTCGCCTGAAGCGCTGGCGGCTCATCGAGGTTCTTGAGCGAGCGGAGGAGTAGCCATGATTCAGATGCAAACGATGCTCAAAGTGGCCGACAACTCCGGTGCCAAGCTTGTTCGTTGTATCAACGTGCTGGGGCCGTCCAACCGGCGCCATGGTGTAATCGGGGACATTGTGGTTGCTTCGGTGAGGAAGCGGCTTCCCACCAGCGATATCGCGAAGGGTGAAATCGTTCGTGGCGTCATCGTACGCACACGACGGCCTTATCGGCGCAAGGACGGAACGTTCGTGCGATTCGACGACAACGCGATCGTATTGATCAACCAGCAGGGAGAACCAATTGGAACGCGAGTGTTCGGTCCAGTGGCGCGTGAGCTGCGAGACAAGAAGATGATGAGGATCATTTCGCTCGCACCAGAGGTCCTATAGGAGAGAGCGGTCATGAAAAAGGTAAAGAAGGGTGATCGAGTTCAGGTAATCGCAGGAAACGACCGGGGGAAAATCGGTCGCGTACTTACCGTCTATCCTGAGCGTGAGCGTGCCATCGTCGAGAACGTGCACATGATCACCAAGCATCAGCGAGCGACACAGAACTTACGTCAACCCGGCATCGTCAAGAGAGAAGGAACGATCAACCTGTCGAACCTTCTGCCGATCTGTCCGGAATGCGATGAGCCGACGCGTGTCGGCTTCGTTGAAGTGGAAGGGAAGAAAATGCGGCGCTGCAAGCAGTGCGGGGAGAATTTCGAATAATCATGTTGCGCGAACGTTACGAAACAGAGATTGCTCCGAAGCTAAAAGACGAGCTCGGATTGTCCAATGTGATGGAAATTCCGCGAGTCGTCAAAGTCACCCTGAACATGGGGGTTGGCGATAAAGACAACCCTAAGGTTCTGGAAGGAGCGGTCAATAATCTGACCAAGTTCACCGGACAGAAGCCGATCATCACCAAGGCCAAGAAGTCGATCTCAGATTTCAAGCTGGTCCAGGGTGATCCGATCGGCTGCAAGGTGACACTGCGCCGGGATCAGGCTTATGAATTCTTGAATCGGCTGTTCAATGCCGTACTGCCGGGTATTAGAGATTTCCGTGGCCTGTCTTCATCGGCGTTCGACGGACGTGGCAACTACACGCTTGGATTGCGGGAGCAACTTTCATTCCCGGAGATCAGCTATAGCGAGGTCGTAAAAACCCAGGGAATGGATATCACGATCGTGACAACGGCAAGAACGGACAGGGAAGGTTATGCCTTGCTCAAGGCGTTGGGCTTCCCATTCAACGATTAAGGAGGGCGACATGGCACGAACATCACTGATTGTAAAGAGCAAGCGATCGCCGAAATTCAGTTCGCGGGGATACAATCGATGTTCCCTGTGTGGGCGCCCTCATGCCTACATTCGCGATTTTGGAGTTTGCCGACTCTGTTTTCGGAAGCTTGCACATCTCGGGGAAATCCCGGGCGTAAAGAAGGCGAGTTGGTAAGATGATTCCTTATCCGATTGGAGATATGTTGACCCGGATTCGAAACGCGAACTCGTGTTTCCATCCGTCCGTATCCATGCCCCACTCGAAGATGAAGGAAGCAGTCGCTCGAATCTTGGAGTCGGAAGGATACATTGTAGGATTTGAAGTCGTGGAAAAAGAACCTCAGCCTGAGCTGAAGATTCAATTGAAGTATCAAGGTGACCGGGCAGACACTGTTTGTGCGATCAGTACGATACGTTTGGTAAGCAAGCCGAGCCGCAGGGTTTACGTTGGGAAGGGCGCTGTCCCGCAGCCGTTGGGAGGAATGGGCACGAGCATCATTTCTACCTCGCAGGGTATCATTTCTGGCAAGGACGCCCGAGTACGTGGCATCGGCGGCGAAGTGCTTTGTGAAGTTTGGTAGGGAGAATCGAAGATGTCCAAAGTAGGCAAAGTACCTATTGCGATCCCCGATGGCGTGAAAGTGACTGTGGGCTCTGATTCATTCTCGGTCGAGGGCAAATTCGGCCGTCTTGAACAGATGTTCCATTCGGACATGGTACAAATCGTCATTGACGGCGCAGAGGCAACTGTCACGCGTCTCAAGGAAGGCAAAGAATACCGTGCTTTTCATGGGTTGTATCGCAGCTTGTTGGCAAACATGGTGCGCGGTGTGTCTGAACGTTGGGAGAAGACGTTGCTTATCCGCGGACTGGGATACCGTGCACGGCTTCAGGGAACGACCCTGGTCCTCGATCTGGGTTACTCCAATCCGATGGAGTACGAGCTTCCCAAGGACGTGGAAGTGGAACTCCCCAATCCGAATGAAATCATCGTGCGCGGAGCGAACAGGCAGGTTGTCGGGCAAGTGGCGGCGGAAATTCGCAAATTCCGAAAGCCCAACGTATATGACGGCAAAGGCATTCGTTATCAAAATGAACAGGTCATTCGGAAAGCAGGCAAACTGGGTGGCCCAGCTGCTGCATAGGGGGAGTGAGATTCATGGCAAGATTTAGTCGTGCCGCGGAACGCGTGAAGCGGCACAAACGCATTCGGAAGAAGGTTTCCGGAACGAACGATCGCCCGCGTTTGTGCATCGCCAGGACGTTGCGGCATCTCTATGCGCAGATTATCGATGACGAAGCGAGAGTTACGTTGCTGCAAGCCTCGACGCTTGAGCCGGCGCTCCGTAATGACCTTCGTGGCGCCAACGTTGCCGCCGCCGAGAAATTGGGCGCGGTTTTGGCCGAACGCGCGAAAGAGCAAGGCATTTCGTCCGTCGTTTTCGATCGAGGCGGGTATGTCTATCACGGCGTTGTCAGGGCCTTCGCCGAGGCCTGTCGCAAAGGGGGATTGCAGTTCTGATGCATCGCAATCAGCGTATTCAAGATGAGTTTGAGAATGAGATCATCGACATCCGCCGCGTGAGCAAGGTGACCAAAGGTGGCCGCAACCTCAGGTTCCGTGTCACCATGGTCGTCGGCGACGGGAAAGGCCGCGTTGGCGTTGGTATTGGCAGTACGACCGAGATCCCGCGAGCGATTCAACAGGCTATTCGAGACGCCAAGAAGAGCATTGTCCATGTGAACATGGAGGGCGATACGATACCTCATGAAATCTTGGGCAAGTTCAAGGCAGGCAACGTATTGCTGAAGCCCGCATATCCCGGAACCGGAATCATTGCCGGGACGACGGTGGGTGCCATTTGCCGCCTGGCTGGAATCAAGGACATACTAACCAAGTCTATCGGAACGACCAACCCATTGACCCTGTCCAGAGCTGCATTGAAGGGGCTGGGACAATTGCGTAGCCGCCAGGAGATCGAGCAACTTCTTGGTGTGGGCGCGACCACACAGGAGGTAGAAGAAGATGCGGCTTGAAGACCTGCGCCCCAGCAAAGGGGCCAAGCATCGAAAGAAACGCGTCGGTCGAGGATATGGATCGGGCCTAGGTGGACACGAATCCGGCAGAGGCACCAAAGGTCAGAACTCTCGCTCCGGCGGCGGAACGCGACTGGGTTATGAAGGCGGACAGACGCCTATCTGGATGCGTTTCCCCAAGCGAGGATTCAAGAATTTCACGCGGGTGGAATATGCCTGCGTTAACGTAGATACCTTGAACAACGTGTTTGATGCCAACGACGAGATTACGCCGGAGCGGCTTCGTGAAGACGGCTTGGTGAAGGGTAAGATTGAACTGGTCAAGATCCTCGGTCGAGGAGAACTGACCAAGCCTCTTGTGATTCATGCTCATCGATTCGCTGCAGCGGCGGTGCGCAAGATCGAAGAAGCTGGAGGAAAGGCCGAGGTGATTTAGGCATGTGGGAGAAGTTCGCGAGTCTGTTCAAAGTTCCGGAACTGCGCAAGCGAATCCTGTTCACTCTGGGGGCAATTATCGTCATCCGACTGGGAACGCACATTTCCGTTCCCGGCGTGAATTTGAGTGCCATCGGTGCATTCGAAGAAGGCGGACTTCTCGATTTCATGAACATGTTCTCCGGCGGCGCCCTGCAGCGTTTTTCGCTGTTTGCACTGGGGGTAACGCCGTACATTAACGCCTCGATTATCTTCAGCCTGCTTACTTCGGTGATTCCCAAGCTCAAAGAGTTGCAGCAGCAAGGACGCGAAGGGCGACGAAAGATCACGTCCTACACCCGATATGCCACCGTTGGCCTGGCCATCGTTCAAGCCATCGCCTTTTCATCGATCATTCGAAGTGCATTTCCGATCGATGCTACGATCTGGTTCTATGCCACCACGATCATGGCGTTGGTAACGGGCACGATCTTCTTGATGTGGTTGGGAGAACGCATCACTGAGAACGGAATCGGAAACGGAGTCAGCCTGATTATCATGATCAGCATTCTGTCCCGCTTCCCTGTCAGCCTTAGAGAATTATGGGTGGAAATCACGACGGGCTCGACGCCGGCCTATTGGGGATTGGCGTTCATCGTATTGCTCATCGCGGTGGTCGCCGGAATGACGATGGTGCAACAGGGACAGCGGAAAATTCCGATTCAGTACGCCAAGCGAACAATGGGGCGCCGCATTTACGGCGGGCACTCGTCGCATCTGCCTCTGCGGGTGAATCAATCGGGCGTCATCCCCGTCATCTTTGCTATGGCGCTGCTGACTTTCCCTATTACGATTTTCAGCGCGTTGAACTGGACAGCTGCGGCGAGCTATTTCTCGCAGGGCAGTCTGTTGTACATCATTTGCTATGTCCTGCTGATCTTCTTCTTCACGTACTTCTACAGCTCGATCGTGTTCGATCCCAACGATATAGCCAAGAACATCCGCGAAGCCGGGGGATTCATCCCCGGCGTCCGTCCGGGCAAACCGACGGCCGAATACATCACTAGCATCCTAGGACGTATGCTGCTGGTGGGCGCCTTGTTCCTGTCTGGGGTGGCAGTACTGCCCTACATCTTGTGGTCACTCAGCGGATCTCGATCGATGTTCCTGATCGGCGGAACTTCGCTGCTGATCGTAGTGGGCGTAGGCATCGATACGTTGATGCAGATCGAGACGCATCTGGTCATGCGCCACTATGAGTCGCTGACCAAGTCGGGGGGTTTGTTGGGAAGGAGAGGGTAGTGACTCTGACACGCGTCGTTCTTCTCGGTCCTCCTGGTGCAGGCAAGGGAACCCAAGCCAAGCAGATCATCGACAAGCTGTGCTTGGTGCACTTATCGACCGGTGACATTCTGCGCGACGAAGTGTCTCGTGAGACTGAGCTTGGCATGACGGCCAAGGGAGTTATGGATCGGGGCGAATTAGTTCCCGATCGATTGATCATCGATATGATACGCGGCCGCATCGAAGAAGCGGCTGAATCGGGCTTTCTGCTGGACGGATTCCCTCGCACGACGGCTCAAGCCGAGGCGTTGAGCGAGTTTGCCACCATCGATGTCGTGCTCAACATTACTCTGCCGCGTGAGGAAGTCATCCGGCGCTTGACAGGCCGGCGAGTCTGTCGAGGTTGTGGCAAGATCTACAATTTGACCTTCAATCTCGCAGAGGGTGAGACAACTTGCGCTGCATGCGGCGGCGAGCTGTACCAGCGCAATGACGACGAGATGGAAGTCATCGCGAATCGATATGACGTTTATGAGAAATCGACTGCACCGCTGATTGAATTCTATGAAGAGCTTGGAATTCTGCGTGCGCTCGACGGATCGCTTGGCTCCGAACGCGTGTTCTCGGAGATTATTGACATCCTGACCGCATGATCGCGCTGAA
>DAOVHV010000035.1 GCA_030671645.1 bacterium
ATTCCTCATCGTCTACGGAATTGGCCGCCTTGAGCCCAGGCATACCCATTTCTTCAAGTTTGGCTATCAGTTCTTTGCTCGAAATCTCAAGCTCGCGAGCAATTTCGTAGATTCTTTTCTTTGACAACGGCATCCTCTCTTCTTCTGAAATCTTCGATAAGCGTGATCCAGACTATACGAAATCACTCATATTGCGTCAAACGCACGGACCAAAAGGAAAAGGAGCTTCTCAGCGCGTCAGCAGCCAGACAACGATCACGATCAACGCCGTTCCTCCAAACAGCCAGAAGAAGACCGTACGACTCAGACCTCGAAGCTGTTTCTTTTGACCGGGATCGAATTTGGTTTTGTGCGGCTTTTTGATCGAGAGTCGCTGTGATTTCTTGTAGGTCTTGACATAAAGCGACATTCGTTTCTGGCGACGGTAGACCACAGCCAAGTTGTGCATGGCGTTGACGAAATCCGGATCCATCTCCAGCGCCCGGTTGTAGGCATATTCGGCGCGGGCCAGGTCGCCGCCATCGATGTAGACATTGCCTAATCGATAGTAAATCAGTGCCTTTTCGAGGCCGTAACGAAGTGCTTCCACAAGCAACGAGATCGCCCGTTCGTAGTCTTTCTTCTTGCGCAGGGCGTCAGCCTCTTTCAGTGACTCGCGGACGAAAGCGATCTGCTCTTCATGCGTTGTTGGTATGTTGGTACTCATCGATCCACTTGCTCACTTTCTGAATGTCAAGCCAAGTCAGGTATTTTGGACTGCCCTTTTCTCGCGAGGGATTCCGCAACAGATAGCTGGGATGGAACATCGGGAACAACAGGATTCCTCCACGCCAAGAGAAGAAACTTCCATGAGATTTCGTAATGCCGGGAATGTCGGGCATGAGCCATTGCGTCGAAGTGTTCCCCAGCGTCACGATCAAGGCCGGCTTGATGAAGGCAATCTGGGATTCGAGATAGGGAAAACACATCTCCATCTCGGAGCGTGACGGAACGCGATTCCCAGGAGGGCGGCATTTGACGACATTTCCGATATAGACGTCTTCACGCTCGATGTTGACCGAGGACAACACCTCGTCCAGTTTCTGCCCCGCCAGCCCAACAAACGGGCGTCCGGTTTGATCTTCCACCTCCCCGGGTCCCTCACCGATGAACATTACCTCGGCGGCCGGATTCCCTTCTCCGAACACAACGTTGTTTCGTGTTTCCGCCAGAGGGCACCGGGTACAGGAAAGAACGCGCGGTCGAAGCGCAGCCAGCGACAATTCACCGGCGGGTTGATTTGTTTCCTGCATGTCGCTCCTTATTCATCGGGACTGACGGCACGAGCTTGATTTCGTTTACACGAAAGCGGGCAGCGGGATTCGAACCCGCGACCCCCAGCTTGGGAAGCTGATGCTCTACCACTGAGCTATGCCCGCAAATCGGTTTCATTATACCAAGCGGCAGGATCAGGCAAAATCAAGCCAGCAAGGCTTCAAGAGCTGACATCGTTTTCCCGCGCAACAGGGCAAGGCAAGCCCCGCCACCGGTTGAGATATAGGAGACACGCTCGGCCACTCCGAAGCGCTCCATGGCTTCGCCGGTCTCCCCTCCACCGATCACGCTGTAGGCGTCAGATTGAGCGATAACATCCCCAAGTTGCTTCGTTCCGTTAGCGAAGGCTCCGATTTCGTAGGCTCCCATCGGACCGATCCAAACGATCGTCTTTGCCTGAACGATCCGCTCAGAAAAAAGGCGGATTGTCTCAGGGCCGATATCAAATGCATGCCAGCCATCCGGAATCTCGTTCACAGAACATGTGACGGTCTCACTCTCATCGGACAGTTCGGGAGCCGCTACCACATCAACAGGAAGATGAAGGATCGTTTCGCTTTGCGCAGCGATTCTCCGAATCTCGCCCACCTCTTCGAGCACTTTGTGATCCACCGCCGAACCGCCTACATCGATCCCCATGGCATGTAGGAACGTCATGGCTACGCCGCCTCCGATCATGATCTCGTCAACTTGCGGCCCCAAGTCATGCAGCGGGCCCAGTTTGCTCTCTGCCTTTTTCCCGCCCACGGCGGCCACATAGGGGCGATCAGGTGATTCAATCAGCGGACTCAACGCTTCAATCTCCGCCTGCACGAGGAAACCGGCATAGCTCGGTAGATGATCGGCGATTCCTACAGTGGAGGCGTGGGCACGATGCATACTGGCGAACGCATCATTGACGAACAGATTACCCAGATTCGCTAGCTTGTGTGTGAACGCCGGCTCATTGATTGCTTCCCCGCGGTAGAAACGAACGTTCTCAAGCAACAGAACATCTGCATCTTTTGCCTCGGAAACCGCCTTCAGAACCCCATCTCCGACACAATCATCGAGCTTGCTGACAGGTTTTCCCAAGAGTGATTCGAGAACTCCAGCTATCGGATCGAGCCGGAGTTCTTCGACCACCTTCCCTTCCGGACGCCCCAAGTGGGAGATCAACACCACTTTCGCGTTATGATCGAGGAGCCATCGGATGGTGGGCAAAGAAGCCCGGATGCGTCGATCATCCAATATGTTGCCATCTTTCAATGGAACGTTGTAATCCACCCTGACGAGTACCGTTTTCCCTTCTACTTCGACATCTTGAATCTTGCGAAGTTTCACCACCAGCCTCCAATCTGACCATCTTCCCGAGTTTGAGACCTTATTGAACGCCCATCAGAAGGGGATTATAATGCTCAGCGATGAACAATCAAAACTTGATGCTTCTCGCTCTCGGTGTGTTCGTTGCGCTCATTGTTACAGTCGCGGCGGTAGATCAATACTTGCTCGACGAACACCCTCCTACCGAAGTGGAAGGACTCATCTGGCTGGTGGAGAACGCATTTAATCGCATTCAGGATCTCGAAGCGACCCTGCAGGTGACCAATGAATCACAACCCGCAGAGAACGTAAGGATGAAAGTGAGATACGTCAAGGGTCCGCCTCCCGTACTTTCCATGCGCTATGTGCCGCCACAGGATGCAAGCGAGGATCTTTTCGTTGTGACAGTGCGCGATGAGACTTTCACCGTTCAGAACGATCAACTCTTCCATTACCTCCCAAGCGAGGACATCATCGTCAGCAAGCGGTGGCCGGGCGTGCCGCTGGTGGCGATTGGGTTGAGCATTTTTGATGTGGCCCAGCTCCGGATCGATTGGATCGCCGGGAAAACGGAGATCAAGATCCTTCAGAACATCACCGGATTTAGCGGATTCTCATTTGCGACATCCGTCTCGGTGCTCGAGTCTTTTAGCCACGCGTCTACCGAGCCTTCCGCCCTCTTTTCTGTTCAGGGACTACAATCGTCTCAATCTTATTCGCTCTGCTTTTCGTTCTGCCCCGAATTCCAGGAGGGAGGACCCCAATTGACTCTCGGACTGGCTGAGGCCCTTAACGCCGAAACCGGAAGCTCGATTCCTGGCAGCTACATCCTCGAAGTTCGCGACGCGGATACCCAGGATCTGTTGCGGATGATCTGGATTGATCGCGAAACCTATCTCATTCAGAAAGTTGTGACCTTCGAAGACGGGCAGCGAAGCGCCACCCTGTTGGTTCAGTTGATGACCATCGACCAGGGTCTAACCGAGGCTGAGGTCATTACGCCCCCCCAAGCGGGCGTGGAGAACATCCGCGGTTAGGCCTCTTCCGTCTCCGTTTCCGCCCACTCTCTCCACTTGCGAAATTCGCCCAAATCCAAGTCGTCTTCCACGAAGTCGTGGAATTCGTCTTCTTCGGAAAACGGAGATTCGATGGCTTCGGATCGGAACACCTCGTCCTCTACGAAGATCTGGCATCCCGATCTCAAGGAGAGCGCCAGAGAATCCGACGGACGAGCGTCGAATTCCATCACATCGCCTTGGGCATTGCGAATGTAGATTGATGCGAAAAAAGTTCCGTCTTGCACTGCCTTGATGATGACTTTGTCAATCTTCGCATTCAGATTCTCGATCATCTGCTTCATCAGAACATGAGTCAGAGGACGTGGAAATTCTTCATTCTGGAGACCAAAAGCAATGGAGATGGCCTCAGAATCAGCGATCCAGATAGGAAGAGCTTTTCGAGAAGCGCGGTCCTTCAGCAGAACCACGGGGCAGTTATTGGACGGATCAACTAGTAGTGCCTTGATGACAACTTCTCGCATGCCTAGCTCCTTACCGATGTTGTCGTACAAACGGACAACAGGATTATAGCTGCTTGCCGCTTGATCGACAATTCATGGGGGTATTGGCGGCACACTGTTCATTCGTTAAACTCCCCGAGACTAGGAGGTCACCGTGTGTGGAATCATCGGCTACATCGGCAATGAACCTGTTGTCCCCCTGCTTCTGGAAGCGTTGTCCCGTCTTGAATATCGGGGATACGATTCCTCCGGCATCGCGACGATCCAGGAGGCGGAACTGGTTCGCTTTCGCAAAGCGGGCAAGGTTCGTGATCTAGAAGCAGTGCTTCAGAACGTGACTTCACACGCCACCGTGGGGATCGGACATACACGCTGGGCCACTCACGGCGCACCTACCGAGGAGAACGCGCACCCTCATTTCGACTGTCACGGGAACATCGCCCTGATCCACAACGGCATCATCGAGAACTACCTACCTCTGCGAGAAGAGCTGGTTGCCGACGGGCACGAGTTCCGTTCGGAGACGGACACCGAAGTGCTGGCCCACCTCGTCGAGCACTACTTCACTGGAGACCTGTTGGCAGCGGTGACAGCAGCAGTTCGACGAGCGGAAGGAGCGTTCGCAGTTGCCGTTCTTTGCTCAAAAACACCTGATTGTATCGTTTCGGCAAGGCGCGGCAGCCCACTTGTCATTGGCCAATCTCGGGGCGCCAGTTTCGTAGCTTCGGATATCCCCGCGCTTCTCGGGAAGGCCGAATCGGTGATCTTCCTAGCCGACGATGAGCTGGCCGAGCTGACACGCGATGCGATTCGCATCGTTGATTTCGACGGTGTCGAAGTCACCCGTCCACCTCACCGCGTAAGAACCGATCAAGTTTCAATCCAAAAGGACGGTTACAGGCACTTCATGCTCAAGGAAATCCACGAGCAAGATCGTTCTGTCGGCGAAACCGTTCGAGAAAAAATTGCTTTCGGTCCCTCGCGTTTGTCGATTCTGCAAGAGCCTGTCGCTCCCTTTGAGCACATCTACCTCATCTCTTGCGGTACCGCGTTTCACGCTAGTCTGGTCGCCGAGTACATGTGGGAACGATACCTAGACGTGCCCATTCAATCGATCATTGCTTCAGAGTTCCGCATGCGATCTCCTCACCTTTCCGAGAAGTCTCTCGTGATCGCCGTCTCCCAATCCGGCGAGACAATCGACACACTCATGGCCCTTCGACGCGCCAAGAGTGCGGGAGCTCAAGTAATCGCCCTGGTGAACAACGAACAATCCACTATCGATCGCGAAGCGGATGCTTCCGTTTACACGCGTGCCGGCATCGAAATCGGTGTTGCAGCCACGAAGACGTTCACCGCCCAAATCGCTGCCTTGGGGTTGTTGGGCCTCCAGCTTGGAAGAGCACGCCTCTCGCAAGCAGAGATTGAAGTCGAATTCGAACGCTTGGCACTGCTTCCCGGCCGAATTAACGAAGGGCTTCAAAGGGAAGAAGAGATCCACGTCATTGCCGAGAAACTGCATCACTCCACCGATGTCTTATTCTTGGCGCGAGGAGAGCTGTTCCCGATCGCGTTGGAGGGGGCCTTGAAGCTTAAGGAGATCTCCTATATCCATGCCGAGGGCTATCCGGCAGGCGAAATGAAACACGGTCCCATCGCGCTCATTGACGAACAGACTCCCGTCGTCTTCCTTCTGTCGCGCGGCATTGCGTTCGAGAAGGTACTTTCCAATATGGAGGAAGTCAAAGCCCGCAACGGCCAAATCATTGCCGTTACGGACGCCCCCGCTGATTCCGCGGTGGCACGGATGGCCGACTTCGTCATTCCGGTGCCTGATGTCGAAGGGATTTCGCGCCCCATCCTGTTCACGATTCCCCTTCAGCTATTGGCCTACCACACCGCCGTCTGGCGGGGAACCGACGTCGATCAGCCCAGGAACCTCGCCAAAACGGTAACCGTTGAATGATTCGCTGTTCGGCCTCTGCCGGGCTATCTTTCGAAGCGACTCAATGTCGACCGGCCAAGGAATTTCCTCATTCCACGCGCGTCCGGATAGCGTCGTTGTTCGAACGTAGCCGTCCGAGGAATCGCACTGGAATCGTGACGGTCGAGCAGGGCTAATGGGCGACAGTATCCGCCAGCTTGAGAATCTCCGGATTCACGTTACAGCAAGGCTCATCCAGTTTTGAGTAGGGTGAAGCTACGATGTCGCGGCCGTCATAGCTCAGCATGATCGCTGTTCGCTTCTCAATAAAGGCTTGGATGGCGGCTTGGCCAAACCGGCTGGCCAAAATGCGGTCGAACGCAGTGGGCGATCCCCCTCGCTGCAAATGACCAAGGATGGTCAACCGAATCTCCAAGGCTCCCAACGTTTCCAAGTAGCTGCAAACCGTCTGAGCAGAAGATCCGGAATGGAGCGTCGCGTCCGGTGGAGTGAATCCTTCGGCCACCACGATGATGGAATGACGTTTCCCCAGCGTCAATCCATCTTGGACATTGCGAGCAACATCCTTCAGTGACACCGGTATCTCCGGTAGGAGGATGACCTCGGCTCCGCCGGCCAATCCTCCCATTAGTGCGATGTAGCCCGATTCTCGGCCCATCACCTCCACCACAAACGCACGCTCATGAGCAACCGCGGTGTCGCGGATTCGATCGAGAGATTCGACAACCGTGTTGAGTGCGCTATCTACTCCGATAACCATCGTTGATCCCGGAATATCGTTGTCAATGGAGGCAGGAATCCCAACCGTCGGCACTCCTCTCTCACTCAGCCACTGTGCTCCTCGAAGCGAGCCGTTCCCGCCGATCACAATCAGGCCATCGAGACTATGCTCCCTGACGGTCGCCAACGCTTTCTGCTGTCCAGTTTTGGTCGTAAATTCCTGCGAACGAGCGCTGCGAAGCATCGTTCCTCCGCGTTCGATGATCCCGCCGACCGCGCGGTTGCTCAACGGGAAGACGTCGCCGTCGATCAAGCCCGCATAACCTCTCGCAATTCCGTACAGGGACAAGCCGGCGGCCGTTCCACATCGGACCGAGGCCCGGATGGCCGCGTTCATTCCGGGCGCGTCGCCCCCACTCGTCAACACCCCGATTCTTGCCATGGTCATCTCCGTACTGTCGCTTTCACGCTGAGCTTCACGCTTCATCATCGCTCGAGTAAACGAGTTTCCCGCCTACCAATGTCATCTCGATGGAACAGTCCGATACATGATCGGGATCCAACCTAGGATCTTGATCGAGCACGACCAAATCCGCCAGTTTACCCGGCTGCAAGCTTCCCTTTTCGTCTTCTTCGAACGCGAATCGAGCGCCACCTTCCGTGTAGCAGGCGATGGCTTCTTCGATCGTCAGCAGCTGGCTCGCATAGGCCCCGTTGATCGCTCCATGCAAACCATACAGGGGAGACGGGGGCATGCCGTCCGATCCGAACGCCAGCGGGATGCCGGCATCGTAGATGGGACGAAGAGGATTGCTCATTCGATCCCGTTCAGATCCCAGCCGATCGACGTATAAGCTGTCCGGTCCGGACCAATTGGCAGTGAAGTTTGGCTGCATGCTGACGTGGAGGCCGGCCTTTTTGACTCGCATCCATTGCGACTCTTGAGGGAGCTCGAAGTGCTCGATTCGATGTCGCAGCGAAGGATCCGTATGCAGCTCTTCGTGTGTCCGAAGCACTTGCTCGATCGCGCGATCGCCAATGGCATGGATGACAGTTTGCCAGCCGGCTTGATCCGCAATTTTCACCCAATCCCGCAACACAACGTCTTCATGATTGAGTTCTCCAAATCCACCGTTGATGTACGGTTCGGAGACCGCCGCGTTGCCTGCGCCAATCGAGCCATCGGCAAACATCTTGATCCCGCCAAAGCGCAGCCAAACATCACCATATCCAGTTTTCAGACCGACCGCCAGCAGTTTGTCGAACGAATGGATATCCGAACAGATCGTGATGCGAAGCTGCCGCTGTTGTCGCCGCG